>DMYZ01000064.1 GCA_003483565.1 Prevotella sp. | reverse complement strand
CTTTGCTGCACGAAAACGCTCAAATTCTTTACGCTATCTTTATTCTGCTTGTTGGTGACAGCACACACTGTCTTATGCTGGTTATCGGAATTTGAGAATAGCAGGATGTTGGTGTCAACCGTGGCACTTTCAAAAATCTTTACTCCAGCAAAGTCTATTAACAGTAGGGGGTTCGTCTTGTTGGCAAAGAACTCACGAGTTTTCTCGCCATATCCAGCACGCATCCATTTGTTGGAAGTGATATAGCACAGGTGTCCTTCCTTTTTCAGCAACTGCCACCCACGCTCATAAAACAGGCAATAGATATCGCCAGTACGGGCAAAAGTCGAAAACCCACAATGCTCATACAGCTTAGCCAACTCACCACCATTGTTTTGAAGTTGGATATATGGTGGATTGCCAATCACGATGTCAAAATCGTCTGCAACGCCAAACATCCATTCCGGATCAAAGAATGGACTGACAGCATTTTGGTCGTAAGGGTTCCATGCTGCTAACTGCTTGGCATCATCTGGAGCAAAATTATTATCATCAGACAGCAGTTTAGCTAACTTCTCACGAAGAATTTGATCTCTCTCTCTCAAACGATGTTTAGCCGATGCCGATTTCGCAGAAAAGTGTTGATGGCGTATCTGATGTAATTCTTCTTTAATCGATTCTATCTCTGGATTTTCAAATAGATTCCCCACTTTAGTTTTCTTTTTCTTTGCAATGAGTGAATTGGCCGAAACAAATTTTGTTTCAAGGTTAGGCAATGTCGGGATTCCAAAGTTAGGCTTAGAAGCATCCTTCTCACAATCACATATCAGAGAGATAAAGAAACGCAACTTTGTAATTTGTGCCGCTATGCTCTGTTTGTCACTGCCATACAGACAATTTTCTATAACGGATAGTTTGAGGTCATAAATGTTCTCGTCAGGTGAAATACGTTCCAAGATATCAATCATCCTGTTCAACAATCCCATGGGGAAGGCACCGGAGCCGCATGCAGGGTCAAGCACTTTGATGGCTTTCAGCTTGTCAGCAATCTTTTGGTATTCATCTGCTTTTGACTTATCAATAGAGAAGTCATTGCGGAACAATGAGCGAACAAAATCGTTATTGCCCAAATAGGCTATGAGACTTTCATCAACCATATAGTTGACGATTTCGCGTGGTGTATAAAAAGAACCGCTCTGATTACGGGCTGTCTCTTTTGTTTCCGGATTATAAGCACCCAATAGATTCTCGAAAACCTTGCCCAGTAATTCGGGGTCAAGAGCCACCTGCTGCTCTTCGGGAGAATTTTCTTCAATAGTGAAATTATATCGGCTCAAGATGGAAATTAAGCCTTTTTCCGGTTCAAAGAAAAGAATGTTGGGTACTACGGCACGATGCTTATAGCGCCCGTCGGCAAAGCGTGCGTCATTGCGACTAAAGCCATCGAAGTTGTAGCACTGTTCCACGCCATCAATATAGCGAGTCTTATCCAGGCACTCGAACAGGCCGCCATTCAAGAATGGGACTTCTGCAAACAGCGTGATAACCTCTTTCTCGCTGATAGAAAACATTTCAGCATATCGATATAGCGTCTTAATATCCCGTTTGCTCGAAGTGGCAAATTTACGAGTATTGCCATTCTCATCCTCAATGGCTCGATTCAATGTGCCAAAGAAAAGGTTTTGAAGAATGGCATTGTAGTAGTTGCCAACGGTTGTGCTATATGGGTCGAAGTCTTTCAGAATTGTTGAAAGGAAGTCAATATCAAAGAGGCGATTTGGCACCAAATCTTTCTGCTTGATGAACCATACAAACATGATACGGGTTATCATGCGTATAATCTTCTTCTCAATATCATCCCGGTCGTCATCCTCTGTGTTTGTGCTGTTGGGAAAGGTAATATGAGCCGAATCGTCAACAGCCCACAGATACCATTCAAACAAATCTTTGTAGAATTGCTTGGTAAGGGTTTCTACGGAGAATGCATTCGTAATATCGCTCAACGTCTGTTTGCTATCCTTCAACTTTCCGAACTGTTCGATGGCGGTGTGGCATCCACGGCCCTCCCCCAGTAGGTAAGTATAGCGTTTGGTTTCGGTGGAAATTTTTTCATACTCCCCCTGTTTGTTGAACCCCCATGTTTCGCTCACATACGAGAAGCGTAATGCGCTCTCATTTTTACGGTAGCAGAACATGAAGGCCCCGGCATAGCCCATGTTACGCCAGTCTGTAGTGAGCAGGTCACGAATACCACGACGATTGCGCTCGATGTTGACCTTGTCGGATAGTTCTACTTCATAAATGGCAATCGATTCTCCGTCAGCCAGTGTGATACGTCCTAAGTTCAATGACTCCTTTGCTAAGTGGCTGCTCACATGGACAGTGGAGGGGGCTTTATAAAAGGTAACCTTATTCAGGAATATATCATGAAGCAGTAGCTGCCAAGATTCACGATTGTACTTTGATTCGATAATATCTTTGTAATTCATTGCTCAATATTTTGGTTATTGAAAACTTTCGGAAAGGATAATCTCTGCATCAGTCTCCTGATTATTCAACATAAACTCTTCTGCCGTATAATAGGGTGCATATTTTTTTGCCATAGTGATGATTTCGCTGAGGGCTTCATCATGTGTCATGCGAGCCTTACCACCAGTGCGGCGAAGGTTCTTCTGGATACGTTGCAGACGTTTGGCAATATAGGTGATAATACCACGCTCAACCAGCGTCTTCAGCTGTGCCACTTTGAGATAAAGGTCGGCATCTTCTATTTCGCGCATGAAATTGTTGAGCAGGTTGATAGCGGTGCTCACTTGTGCACCTAGATTTGACTGATCCTCTTGTGAAGTCTCCTGTATACGAATTTCCTCATCTTGAATGGCTCGAAACTTCTTCAAAGCTTTCTCCACATGCTTGTGGTGGTCATCGATGCGTGCAACGGGTTGCTCTTCCTTGGTAGCTTTGAAGTAGTTGAGCGCATCGAGCACCGAAATCTCTTGAGCATTTTCCGATACGAGGAAGAATATTTTGCGGAAATTGGTTTTCAGGAACACCAATGTGTCGCCGGAAAGCGTAACCCCCTCGACAGTTCTTGCAGCACGCCCAGTACGACTGCGCAATGACATCTTAGCTATGCGGTTATATTCCCGACGATTGGTCTTATAAAGGGCGCGAAGTTCCTCATAGAAAGGCAATTCTTTGTTGAAGTCTTTCTGTTGTTCCTTCATGCCTTCCTCAAACAACTTGCTTAAGTTGCGGTCTATGATTTCCTCTTGAGAATAGATTTGATTATCCTCTCCAAATGTGCTGTGGAAAGTCTGAATCTTGCTCAGGGCAATCTGATTAAGATTGATTTCCTTATTGCCTTCTCTTGACGGATAGAATACATAGTTGTAGATATGCTTTGAAACGGACCCGATACGGTTGACACGACCGATACGCTGCATCAATCTTGTTGAGTTCCAAGGGGTATCATAATTGACTATCACATTGGAGCGATGCAGGTTGACACCCTCTGCCAGCACATCAGTGGTCAGAATAATGTTGTAGTCGTTGAGCCTCTTCTTATAGTTGGCATCAAAGTTCTCCCGAATAATTTTGAACTGCTGACCGCGGTTCTGGGCAGAAATTACCAATACATCGGGGCGGTTAATGCGACGTTGCAGATATTTCACCGTGTCGACAGACTCTGAGAAAACAACTAACTTCTGTTCAGGGTTGCGATCAGTCTTGAAAAGTTCATGTTTGAGAAGTTCATTGAACTTGGCAAATTTTGAGTCATCTTCGTCAGAAATATCTTTCCAGTCGACTACCATCTTTTCAAGGATATCCTGATCCTGATGCAACATTTCTATGAAGTCCTCACGGAAGTCTGCTGCATGGAAGATGGCGTTCTTGGGGTTATTAGAAGCCTTGATATTGAGCTTTTCTTCGATTTCCTCTTCAGACAGTCCGGATTCCAGCAGCTGATTGATGTCGAGGTCGGGGGCTATGTAGACCTTGTCATTGTCAAACATGTCAATCATATTCTGATTAGCCTGACGGAAATTCTCTATAGAAACCTGAAACGCATAGAAACTGCTTTCCAGACGTTTCACCAGCCCATTCTTGCGGATTCCGGCAAGACTACGGCTTATCAGTTCAGCATTGTCATAGAGACCATTTGCGGCTTCTGGCTTTAAGTAAGCAATAGCCTGATAACGGGCATAGGTAAGTTGTTTGTCAAGTATTTGCATAGCCTGTTCAAAGAGATTGGCCAAGTGCTCATTCAGTTCATAGCGACTCTCTATCGGTCGCTCCACTTTGGGGAAGCCATTTACATCTTTATTATATCGTGGAATGCTTTCAATATCCGTACGGGTCCGGCGTACCGTAAGTGGCTTGATCACACGGTCACGAACCGTTTCGGCCAGATGTTTAAAGTCCTGAATACTGGCATTTGGATTATTACGCAGTTTTTTGAATTCTTTTATTAATGGAGAAAAAAATGCAGTGAGGTTGCCTACACCATCGATGGTGCAATGGCGAGGATCCTGAAACAGCAGTATCTCTGTGTATAAGTCTGCAGGTGTATTGTTCATCGGGGTTGCCGATATTAGCATCACTTTCTTTTTATAGCCGGGTATATTGCCCGTTTCAACACGAGGCATCTTACAGATCTCTTGAAGCTGTTCGAAAGCAGAAGTGGTATGACTGCGGAATTTATGAGCTTCGTCCACAAGGATGAGGTCGTATTCATCGGCATTCCAATAATTGTAATCTTCTTCGTCAAGCACTTTGCTCAGACTGCCATTAGTGATGAACTTGGCATATTTATCAATTCCGAAATCCTTAAATGTCGATTTCCAGTTCTGCTCTACAGCAGGAGGATAAACTACAAGAATTTTGGTATGATCATATCCATTTTCTATCAAAAACTTCTTTGCAATCATAGTGGCAACTACAGTTTTGCCGAGACCGACCACGTCAGCCAGAAAGAATCCATCATATCGAATAAGCTTTTGGTACCCTTCTACAACGGCATCCATCTGATAGTCGTATTTCGTATAACCTTCCGGCATATCGAACGGGTCTGCACTGTCAGTTTCAAGTACTCGGTCAGAGAAATACTCCATGAGCATCTTGATATAGAGGTCGTAAGGAGCAACATCGCCTTTAAGGTAGGTTCTGTCAATTGCTATTTTTATATCTTCTGATGTGATTTTGCAACATTCTGATTCCTGCCATAACTGCTCAAACTCATCTTTAGCGAACTTCACATCATCATATCGGTCCATTTTTACATTGAACTCATATTGCTTATCCTGTGATATTCCCAAACCGTTACCAGACAAGTTACTTGAACCAGTAATAGCCATACTTTGGGAATACTGATTAAAATCATCAGGATAAAGTACATAGATTTTTGCATGAATTTTCTTAGAAGGGTGAGCACGTAGTTCAAGTTTCCCATCACGAAGGTCTTGCACCATTTGGAACATGCCTTCTTCTATTTCCTTTCGGTAGTTAGAAGATTCTATATCTTTCCTAATCTTCCTTAGGTATTCGTCTTTTACTTCTTCTTCAGCTCCAAAAAACATTTTCCCTTGTTGCGCTGCTTTGGCAATGTATTTATCCACATCTATGCCAATCAGTACTCTTACCTTTTCGATATTATCGAGGAAAGGGCGTAAAGAAAAGTAGCCGGATGCCCGCAGAAAACCTACGACTGCATCAAGATTTCGGATTTGAGGATTATGCTGCAACACACCCTCAAATTCTTTAATTAGTGTATTCCCATCCCTATTGGTAAAGATGTGGGAGGAGATGTGTGAATCTGTGCTCATATATTATAATCTTCAACTTTTTATTATTTACTTAAGTTTCGCAAGTGAATAAAGTTCACGATGCGAGTTTATAAATATTCATGATTTTATAGAACTTGGGGGGATCAACCAGGGCAGCAAGCAGTTCACTGGCATCAGCGGACACCATTTCGGCAATCTCCAGTACAACCTGGCAGATGAGTTCCCATATCCTGTCCGTAACGGACAGTTCCAGAGCGTCGGCGGAGACTTCCCTGAAGAGTCCGCCGATAGTTTCATACGATTCAAATCGCTTGACCGTACACAATATATTATATTGCATCATCGTCAGCGTTATGCCGGCAATCTGCGCAGAGAAATGAACGGACTGACATTTTCCAAAACTAAGCCAGGTCTTCATTTCATGATTGACGTTATGTATAGCTTTCCATAACGATATGGTGTACATAATAGGCAACTTCCGTGGCCCATCTCATGGAATAAATTCTGTAAGCCTTAAGAAAATCGAGACTCAGGTCCATTGTGAGCAGGCCGTTCCATTGCCCCTTGCGTCCTTCCCCGCCACGGAGGGAAAAGTCAAGTATCAACTGGCTCCTGCCACCAGAAAAAAGGAGAGTCAAACACTTATAGCCGAGTATGCTCTTGTGGGCCACATGAGAGAAGATACGGCCGATAAGTTCAGATTTCTTGCCGGTCTTGGGAACATCTGTATCGTCGATGATCAGATACGACGGCTTGTTGCCGTGCTTATCTATTCCGCGACTGGTCTTCCGGATAAGTTGCAGATTCGTTGTGTGGAGCAACTTGCGCCACTTCATATCGCCATTATTCAAAAACCGATAGGGCATGTCCTTTTCACAAGTAAACATACCTCGCAGCATTGATCCGGAGTACTGGTGTACATTCCTGATCAGGAAGAGCGGCATGGGCACGAGCTGATTGAGAACCTGTAAGTTCGTAAACTTGCAATTCTCCTTCTTCTCTAAACCCAACTGGCCGGGGCGGATTTTGATGTGCTTCATTACCCTCATTATACGGTCTATTGCACGGTTGTTTTCCTTTCTTGAGAAAAAACTTCTCAGATCTGATATGATATTTGTATCTTTGCTCACGGCTTTGAAGTTTGAACTTTATTGTTTGGTGATTATAACGTTACTCATTTTCAGTGAGTTATACAAATTTAGAAGCCGCTTTTTTATCTGATATTATATTAAATTATGCACGTGACTATTCACTTGCGAAACTTAAGCAAAGTTATGTAATAAATTCGAGAAAAAGCCTATAATAAATAGGAAAATTGGCAAAAACGGCTAAAATTTTTAAGAAAGTTGATATTTTCTCAAATTTGATTCTTTACATGATGCACCTTACTTTTTCTCTTTTGAATCCTACATTCTCAGAGAAATTATCTAAATTTGCCACTAAATAACAAGGAATTCATGGAATTA
>DMYZ01000001.1 GCA_003483565.1 Prevotella sp. | reverse complement strand
TAAAACAACTGACCGACGGATGGTATGACTACGGAAGTATACAGACATTAGGCAATACCGATATGCTCGTTACAACACGCCACAGTATCTCCCACCCTGACGACATTTACCTTATCAAAACAAACAAGACAGCTAAGAAAAGTATTGTAACGCAGGTAACTGACGAAAACAAAGAAATTCTCAATCAGCTTGAAATGGGAAAAGTCGAAGAGCGCTGGGTAAATACAACAGATGGTAAGAAAGAGCAGGTCTGGATCATCGTACCTCCCCATTTCAATCCTAATAAGAAATATCCAACTCTCCTTTATTGTGAAGGTGGCCCACAAAGTCCAGTATCTCAATTCTGGAGCTATCGTTGGAACTTTCAGATTATGGCTGCTCATGGCTATATTATTGTAGCCCCTAACCGCCACGGTCTTCCCGGATATGGTCAAAGCTGGAATGAAGAAGTCAGCGGAGACTGGACTGGGCAGTGCATGGATGATTACCTTTCTGCAATTGACGATGCTGCAAACAATCTTCCTTATGTTGACAAAGACCGTTTGGGATGCGTTGGAGCCAGCTTTGGTGGTTTCTCTGTATACTATCTTGCCGGTCACCACAATAAGCGCTTTAAAGCATTTATCGCCCATGACGGAGCTTTCAATCTTGAATCTATGTATACAGACACAGAAGAAGATTGGTTCTCTAATTGGGAGTATGATGATGCTTACTGGAATAAAGATATGACAGCCAATGCAAAAAAGACATACGAGAACAGCCCTCATCTGGCAGTTGCAAATTGGGATACACCTATACTATGTATTCATGGAGAGAAAGATTACCGCATTAACTATAATCAGGGCATGGGAGCTTTCAATGCAGCGCGTATGAGAGGTATTCCTGCAGAACTTCTACTTTTCCCTGATGAAAATCACTGGGTATTGAAACCACAGAATGGAATACTATGGCAACGCACTTTCTTTAATTGGTTGGATAAATGGTTAAAGAAATAGGATTATAAAGGAACACGAACAAAACAAAATATTAAGAAAATGAATGAACAAAAAGGACATCCAAAGGGCCTGTATCTTCTGTTTATGACAGAAATGGCTGAGAGATTTAGTTATTATGGCATGCGAGCACTCTTTACTCTATATATGGTCGCAGCCCTCTTCTCGACAACAGATGCATTTCAAATTTATGGATCCTATACAGGTTTAGTGTATCTGACACCACTACTAGGTGGATACATTGCAGACCGTTATTGGGGTAACCGCAGAAGTATTATTACTGGTGGTATCGTTATGGCTATTGGTCAATTTTTAATGTTTGCCAGTGCATGTGTCGTCAAGCAGAGCATTTTCAAAGATCCTTTGGCAGGAGGTACCATAGATCCAAGCATAAATAATTTCATGTCCAGACTATTTATGTTCAGTGGCCTTGCTGCCTTGATCATTGGTAATGGATTCTTCAAACCAAACATCTCAACCATGGTAGGTGACCTTTATGAGCCTACGGACCATCGCAAGGATGCAGCTTTCACCATATTTTATATGGGTATAAATGTTGGTGCTCTGATTGCACCTTTCATCTGTGGTGGTATCGGGACTGGCAGTTGGAATAATCCGACACATTTCAGATGGGCCTTCTTTGCAGCAGGATGCGCTATGATTATCTCTGTCGCAATTTTCTCCATCTTTAAAAACAAATATCTAATCACACCTGAAGGTAAACAGATTGGAGAATCTCCGAAAGTAGATACTGTTCACCATAACGAAGAAGAAATCGCAACAGAAAACAAGCCAAAAGTCAAGAATTCTCCTTTACGCCCGATCTTTTGTCTTATATTAGCAATAGGATTATATATTGCCTTTGGCGGTTTGAGTTCTACGGCAACATTTAATGATTATATCTCCTCTGCAGTTTTTGCTATAGCTATTGCTATTCCTATATTCATTATTACCGACAAGACTTTGACAAGGACAGAGATGAGCCGTATTGGAGTTATTTACATTATAGCCATATTTGTTATCTTCTTTTGGTCTGCTTTCGAACAAGCAGGAGCTTCACTGACTTACTTTGCAGAACATAATGTCAACCGAAATTTCTTTGGGATGGATTTCAAAACACCTTGGTTCCAAAGTGTCAATCCTATCTGTGTAGTATGTTTTGCACCTCTCTTTGCCATGATGTGGGAAAAACTTGGGAAAAAGGGGAAAGAACCAGCCTCTCCTGTTAAACAAGCTATAGGCTTAATGCTTCTTGCTATTGGATATGCAATCATCGCCTATGCCACATTTGGAGTAAAAGATACTTCTAAAATAAGTATGTTCTGGCTTATTGGCCTCTATGCCATCCACACTTGTGGAGAGCTTTCCCTGTCACCTATCGGATTAAGTATGGTCAACAAATTGTCTCCTGCACGTCTGGCATCTTTATTAATGGGAGTATGGTTTATGAGTAATGCCGCAAGTAACATTCTTGCCGGTAAATTTTCCACACTGTTTCCAGAGCCAGGCGTACCACCACGGAGTATATTTGGCTTTCAGGTAAATACATTAAGTGACTTTTTCCTGATTTTCGTAGTAATGGCCGGTGTAGCAAGTATTGTATTGTTCTGTCTCTGTCCACTATTAAAGAAAATGATGAAAGGAATTGAATAATATTTGATATAAAAATATAAGATAAAAAAGAATAATCCCATGATCTCTAGTAGAAAAATAGAGATCATGGGATTTACTAATTAAAAATAACAGTTTAATACTTCTTTGATATACCATGCTAAACAAAAAAAACATTTTTTCCTTTGTTCATTACCGAAAAAAAACTATATTTGCACCATCAAGTAGAATAAGGAATCGAAAAGAAGAATGTTCAGGAAAGAATATATTACTCCTCAGATAAAAGAATTTATAATTAACACAGAGCCTTTTTTAGCAGACAGTTACAATGCTAAAAACTCATTTTTTACAACTTTACATCAAAGATATGAAGTTGATAAAACAGAAATTGCACCAGACTTTGGTTTCCATTGGGATACAGGGGATGAGCCCTATAAACCACATGATAAATAACAGCAAATTAAGGGGAGTAAAGATTGTCATGTAATCTTTACTCCCCTTAACTTAGAATAAGTTACTGTCTCAAACAGAACAGATAACCATTAAAAATAAATCTATTCTTTAATATTAGCTTGTTCCAGACCATATCCCTTCCTGGCATCTAGAATCTTCAAGATAATACCAAAGATCACAGCTGCGAATCCAAAGCATGCAAAAGTCATCATCGGAACAGCAAAACTTGGTACTCCGTTAACAGTATTCTTCTCTATTATAGTTCCCATAAACATAGGAATCAATGTCAATCCAATATTTTGGATATAAAAGATTATAGCATACGCACTCCCCAACTGTTTCATTGGGATAATTTTAGGAACGGACGGCCACATTGCACTCGGAACCAAGCTGAAAGCAACCCCAAGGAGTATCATCAGGATAACAGCAAACCAAGCCTGTTGAATAATAGGCAGTGCAAAACATACATGAATTGCAGTCAAAATGACTGAACCAAGAATCATCAATGAGGCACCTTTGCCCACCTTATCATAAATAGTTCCAAAGATTGGAGTAAGAATAATCGTTCCAAAAGGCATCAGAGACGGAATTATACCGGCATACTCAGGACTGACATGATACTTAAAAACCATAACCTTGGTAGCAAATTTAAGAAAAGGGAAAATACCACCATAGAAACAGAGACACATCAAGGTAATAAGCCAGAATCCAGGGTTCTTAAAGATCAATCCTAAATCACTTAAATGGAACTTTTCATCATCCGAATCGGCTGCCAGTTTATTGGCACCAGGAGCACTTTTATCTAATTTAATGTCCATGACATCATAAACGAGCCACAATAACAAACCAATAACAAGCAATAATGCGCCCAAAAGAACAGGAGCTGAAATAGAAAAATGAGTAGCAACAGGCACACTGACAAAAAATGTCAATGCCGTTCCCAATCTCGCCAGAGCGACCTGAACCCCCATAGCAAGAGCCAATTCATGACCGGTGAACCATTTTGTCATGACCTTAGATATCGTAATGCCGCATATCTCACACCCTACACCAAATATAGCAAAACCTAAAGAAGCTATAAGTACTTGATTTTTTATGGCATGGTCAAGGCCTGTATATGCACCAATAACAGGGATATTCACCATCGTTGTACCATCAGGGGACATATAAGCAATGGCATAAAACTTAATAAACGCTCCTATAACCATCAGGACACATGACAGATTGCCAGTAAAGCGAATACCGAACCGGTCAAGGATAAGCCCACCAAAAAAGAGCATGGCAAGAAAAACATTGATCAAACCATAAGAGCCAGAGAACACTCCGTAGTCAGAACTTGGCCATCCTAACCCACCTTGTGAAGCAGGAGCCTCCAACAAGGTTTCCAGCGGAGACATTACATCTGTAAGGAAATACCCCATCATCATAGTAATGGACACAATAATCAGCGCAGCCCAGCGCGCTTTGAAACTATCACTTAGTTTCTGCTGTATTTTTTCAGTCATAATAGAATTATTGAAACCTATAGGTTTCATGTTTTTATTTTTGTTTATTTGTGTTTGTTATATCGAATAAATAAGTAATCTTAAAAACAATCTGTCCGAAACGACTCATACCAAAATAATCTTTTTTGCTTGATCCATAGAGATTTCCCAGTCCATAATAATAACGAGCCTCAGCCAGGAAATGACCAACCTTGGGACAACTATATTCCATACCGACGCCGGCAGCAATACCATAATCAAACTTATGTGCAATAGACATTGTATCCTGGGCAACAATTACATTTGCCCGATCCTTCAGATTAGCATTGGACAAAGTAAAGTTAGACTTGGAATTATCACTTAAATAAACCCCAAACTGAGGTCCGGCATTTACAAAAAAATTAACACCTTTATTCTCTTTCCCCCAAGCCAGATGAGCCATAACTGGAATTTGAATATAAGTTATATTTCTACTATAGTTCTCAGCTTCACCTGATATGGAATTGATAACAGGCTGGTTGTTAATATCCTGTATTTTTTCTTTCCATCCAACATTGGCATAATTAATTTCTCCATAAATAGAACAGACCGTAGAAAAATATTTTTCACAGACATAGCGAAAAGAAAGTCCTCCTGAAATCCCCCCATGCTGACTTTGAGTCACACTAGGATCAAAAGAAACCTTGCTAAGGATATAGCCGCCATTAACTCCCATCGAAAAATTATCACGATGCTGACCTATCTGTGCCTGTACCGTAATACCAAGAAATACAGAAAGGCATATACTTAATATATATCTTTTGTTCATTTTTAATAAGCTATAGATTCGATGCCTGTTCCATTAGGAAGATAATGGATAAGCTGGAAATTTTGATTGAGCAATCCTCCGTTAGGAATACGGGCAAAATGCAATGGAACCTGTATGGCACTATATTTACTCTGCGCGAGCGATCCCACAAACTTTTCTCCATAGGAATGATAACCACGCAGAAAATATTCAGCATGATCATACCCTGTTACAGCAAAACGCGGAATAGCGTCCATCATATTTGTATGAAACCAAGCCTTATAGGCAGAGTCCAAAGCAACAAAAGCAGGGGATGATGAATTAAAATAATAATTAGATGGAATATAAACATCATACTTGTGGAAATTGTCTATATCATATTTTTCATACATCAGCCACTCCGTATATCCCATCATGGAAATATTCATATCCGGATATTTCCGTTTTAAAATATTTAGCTTATCAAAAGCCATGTTCAACTTAGGAGAGGAAGCAGCATTAAGGACAATAATATTGGGTTTTACCTTATCAAAAGATTTGGCAAACTGATCATCATTTGAATTCAAGCTGGTGACACTGTAACCAATACCTTTATTATCAAGAGTCTTGCGAAGCACAGTAGTATACTCTCCTTTAGCTGACGCAGGATCATTACAATCAATGAAAACTGTATGATAACTTTTAAAGCGAGTAATAAACGCATGTACAGCAGATGCATTGAATACATAAGAAGGCTGATAAACTTGAAAGATCTGACTATTGTCATTTACTGCTGTAGATTCAATAGAGAATGGAATAATCATCTTGATCCCATAAGTCTGACAAAATCCGGCAAGAGAGGACACCTGAGAAGTATAAAGAGGGCCAAAGATCATATTACACTGGCTGGCCCCTTTTTCAAGAAGTGTATTGCGAATATCTGCACCAGCAGGTACATTCCAGGCTTTCACATCAATGGCATACCCCTGTTGCTTCAACTGATCACATGCCATAAGTATTCCGCGATAATACTCTGTCATTCTTTTTCCATCACCATCATTGTCATGCAGTGGCAGCATTACACCGACATGAATTACCGCGCTCTGCATTTGTCCTTTAGTAATGTTCATCCCCTCTGCAGAGTTGACTGATCCATAAGGAATAAAAACGAAAATGCCTTTTTTCAGTTGATAACCTTCCTGCTTCATATCAGGATTAGCTTCCATCAAATCAGGAAGAGAGATACCATATTTATTAGCAATACCATAAAGGGTATCCTTTTTCTTCACCTTATACATATCTCTCCACTTAGTAGTCTGAGCCACCATACTAGAAAAGAATAAAATGCAGAATACCAAAACTATAGTCGATATTAAACGCCGTTTCATTTTATAAAAATTTTAATCACTTGCAAAAATACAAAAAATCTCTCATCTTACGATGCACATCTGCCATCTTTTTAGTATCTTTGCATAATTAGAATTTTATGAAACTAGATTTTAAACATATTATCCTTCTCGGATTCCTTCTGTTTTTAAATACTTTGGGAGCTTTTGCCGATGACTATCCAACCATCGATGTCACTTGTACCTTTACTGATGCTGATGGCAATGAAAGTTCAGACAATAATTTCAGTGGCTCAGCCCCTGTCACAGCCTCTTTCATGGCGGGTGCGACTTATTCAGGAAACTGGACCGCTAATTTCAAATGGTGTTTCTATCTTGATAAAGATACAGTACCGTATATTACTCGTTATGAAGAAGATACAAAATACACATTCAATACCGCGGGCACTCATCGCATCGTTCTTTATGCCACTTTCACCAAAGATGGACAGACGTATGAACTGAGCAATGAGGACAATCCCATCTATGTCACCGTATCGGAAAGCAAATTGGAAATGCCAAATGCCTTTTCCCCCAATGGCGACGGTATAAACGATGAGTATCAAGCAAAAAACGGCTATCAGAGCATTGTTGAATTTCAAGCTTGTATTTTTAACAGACTAGGGCAAAAGATCTATGAATGGACCAATCCCGCCAAAGGATACGGGTGGGATGGTACTTTTCATGGCAAGCCGGCAAAAGAAGGCGTGTATTTTGTCCTTGTCAAAGCTAAAGGAGCCGACGGAAGAGTGTTTAATATTAAAAAAGATGTCAATTTATTGAGAGGATACGATGAATCCAGTTCTACGACATCTAATGAATAAGGAATAAAAGGATTTGTGAGATATCATGCAAAGAGAAGATGAACAGATAAATGTCTGGGGAGCTCGTGTCCATAACTTAAAAAATGTGGATGTTGTTATCCCCCGCAATTCCCTTACAGTAATAACAGGTTTATCAGGATCAGGCAAGTCCTCGTTGGCTTTCGACACTATTTTTGCCGAAGGTCAACGACGTTATATAGAGACTTTTTCTGCTTATGCCCGAAACTTTCTGGGCAATATGGAGCGACCGGACGTAGATAAAATTACCGGTCTGAGTCCTGTCATCAGCATAGAACAGAAAACCACCAATAAGAATCCACGTTCCACTGTAGGCACAACAACGGAAATCTATGATTATCTCCGTCTGCTCTACGCACGTGCCGGCACAGCATATAGCTATGCTACCGGAGAGAAAATGGTGAAGTATACAGAAGAAAAAGTCATCCAGATGATCCAGCAGGATTATGCAGGAAAACACATCTATATACTGGCCCCTCTGGTACGCCAGCGTAAAGGCCACTATAGGGAACTCTTTGAAAGTATGCGCCGCAAGGGATACCTCTACGTACGTGTTGACGGAGAAATCAAAGAAATTACCCAAGGCATGAAAGTCGACAGGTACAAAAATCATAATATAGAGGTCGTCATAGATAAGACAGCTGTCCAAAATAAAGACAACACACGCCTTGTCAAGAGTATACAGACTGCAATGAAGCAGGGCGACGGTGTTATAACCATTCTCGACAAAGATTCCGGAAATGCCAAAAATTTTTCCAAACGCCTCATGGACCCTGTATCCGGCATTGCCTATAACGATCCGGCACCGAATATGTTTTCTTTCAATTCACCGGAAGGCGCATGCCCTCATTGTAAGGGATTAGGTATCATCAGTGAAATTGATATAAAGAAAGTGATTCCTGATGACAGCACCAACATTCACGATGGCGCAATTGTTCCATTGGGTAAATATAAGAACCAGATGATATTCTGGGAAATAGAAACGATCTTAGAGAAATACGACTGTAAATTAAAGACTCCCGTCAAAGATATTCCACACGACGCACTCGATGAAATCCTCTATGGAAGCCTTGAGAAAGTAAAAGTTCCTAAGGAAAAGATCCATACGAACAGTGATTATTTCGCAGAATTCAACGGTGTTGTGAAATACTTGCAAGACACAATGGAGAATGATGACAGTACTATAGGACAGAAATGGGCTGACCAGTTTATGGCCGACGTAGAATGCCCGGAATGCCATGGTCAACGCCTCAAGAAAGAGTCGCTTTCCTACAAGATATGGGACAAGAACATCGCTGAAGTTTCCAACATGGATATTCTGGAACTTAAAGACTGGCTTGAGCATGTAGAAGAGCATATGGAACCTCAACAGAAAAAGATAGCTGTAGAGATTTTGAAGGAAATCCGGACTAGAGTAAACTTCCTCCTTGAAGTTGGTCTTGAATATCTGTCACTCAATAGACAGTCGGCTTCTCTATCTGGTGGGGAGAGCCAGCGCATTCGCCTGGCCACTCAAATCGGTTCACAGCTTGTAAATGTACTTTACATCCTTGATGAGCCAAGTATCGGGTTGCATCAGCGCGATAATGAGCGCCTCATCAATTCTCTTAAGGAACTTCGTGATTTAGGTAATACCGTCATTGTCGTCGAACATGATGAAGATATGATGAGGGCCGCCGATTGGATCATTGACGTCGGTCCCAAGGCAGGAAGAAAAGGAGGCGAAATTGTATTTCAGGGTACGCCTGCAGAAATGTTAAAACAAGATACGATCACTGCTGATTATCTTAATGGCAAACGAAAGATTGAAATTCCAGCTCACCGCAGAAAAGGAAACGGCAAAAGTATCAGTCTCTACGGTGCCAGAGGTAACAACCTGAAAAATGTCAATGTAGATTTCCCCTTGGGCGAACTCATTGTTGTGACAGGTGTATCAGGATCGGGCAAGTCAACCCTTATCAACGAGACCTTACAGCCCATCCTTTCACAACATTTCTATCGTTCCCTAAAAAAGCCAATGCCTTATGAACATATCGAAGGCATTGACAATCTGGATAAAGTCGTAAATGTAGACCAGAGTCCTATTGGAAGAACCCCTCGGAGTAATCCGGCAACTTATACGGGAGTGTTCAGTGACATCCGT
>DMYZ01000093.1 GCA_003483565.1 Prevotella sp. | reverse complement strand
GAGAATGCATTCAACAAAGCCATCAGACCTGTCGAAGTTTGCGACTGTAACTTTTCCAACATGCTCGGATTGATGCCCGGAAGAACAACAAATGAGCCAAAACGATAAATAGCCGTAAAAAGAAGGGTTATGAGGAGTCGCTGACGCAAATCCTCAACCTTCCAACAATTCTTCAGTGTCTCGATTAACTTTTTCATTTATTTAGATTATTGTTGCATTACCGCCAATAGCCTTAATTGCCTCTTCTGCTGTTTTAGAAAAAGCATTAGCCTCTACATCAACTTTAGCTTTAAGTTCTCCATTGCCCAGAATTTTAATAAGCTTCTTTCCATTGAAAAGACCTGCTTCTTTCAATTCTGCAACACCGATCTTCGTTAAATTTTTCTCTTCTGCTAAAGACTGCAATGTCGATAAGTTGACAGCAAAATACTCTTTATGATTGATGTTCTTAAATCCAGCTTTTGGTACACGACGTTGCAAAGGCATCTGACCACCTTCAAAACCGATTTTTCTTTTGTAACCAGAACGAGACTTTGCACCCTTGTTACCACGAGTAGATGTACCACCCAGTCCAGAACCAGAACCACGGCCAATACGACGACATGAATGAGTAGAACCCTCAGCTGGCATCAAATTATTTAATTTCATAATTTCTGATTTAATTCTTAATTAATCAACTACGCTTACAAGATGATGAACCTTGCGGATCATACCACGCATACTAGGATTATCTTCAACCTCAACAATCTGAGAGATTTTGTGAAGTCCTAAAGCCAAAAGAGTTTTCTTCTGATCTACAGGAGCGCCAATTCTACTTTTAATCTGTTTGATCTTTATTGTTGCCATTGTCATATCCTAATTAACCATTAAAAACTTTGTCCATAGTGATGCCACGCTCACCTGCAATCTGATAAGGATCACGCATCTGAGAAAGAGCCTCAATAGTAGCCTTTACCAAATTGTGCGCATTGGAAGAACCCTTAGATTTAGCTATGACATCCTTAATGCCAACGCTCTCCAATACTGCACGCATAGCACCTCCGGCCTTTAGACCGGTACCTGCAGCTGCAGGCTTCAACAATACATGTGCACCACCAAAACGAGCCTCAATCTGATGAGGAACTGTTCCTTTCAGAACAGGCACCTTGATCTTATTCTTCTTGGCAGCTTCTGTACCTTTAGAAATAGCTGCTGTTACTTCACCAGCTTTACCAAGGCCCCAGCCTATAACGCCGTTACCGTCACCTACAACGACGATAGCAGCAAATGTGAAAGTACGACCACCCTTTGTAACTTTTGTTACACGGTTGATAGCAACAAGGCGATCCTTCAATTCAACATCACTATTTACTTTTACTTTATTCATTGCCATTATCGTTTAGAATTTAAGACCACCTTCTCGCGCTGCATCAGCCAGAGCTTGAATACGGCCATGGTAAAGATAACCGTTACGATCGAAAACTACGGTTTCTACTCCCGCAGTTTTAGCCTTTTCTGCTACCAACTCACCTACTTTTTTAGCCTGATCAATCTTAGGCATTTTATCTAAACCAAGTGATGAAGCAGAAGCTACAGTCTTACCGGTCAAATCATTAATAACTTGTGCATAAATCTGCTTATTAGAACGGAACACACTCAAGCGTGGACGTTCTGCTGTTCCGTTCAAATTCTTGCGAATACGGAACTTTATTTTAATTCGTCTTTCTACTTTATTTGTTGTCATGATCGTAAAAAATAAAAATTACTTAGCAGCAGCTGTCTTACCAGACTTTCTGCGAATAACTTCACCCTGGAACAGAATACCTTTACCCTTATAAGGTTCAGGCATACGGAAAGAACGAATTTTTGCACAAATGAGTCCTAACAACTGCTTGTCACAAGACTCGATAGTTAATATAGGATTCTGATTTCTTTCAGACTTTGTCTCAACTTTCACCTCACTAGGAACCTGTATAAATATAGGGTGGGTATAGCCCAAAGAAAGTTCAATGATGTTACCTTGATTTGATACACGATAACCAACACCGACAAATTCCATTGTCTTCTTAAAACCTTCATGTACACCGATAACCATATTGTTAACAAGAGAACGATAAAGGCCATGAAAAGACTGTTTTTGCTTGTAATCTACCGGGCTGTTTTCATCAACCTCAAAAGTGATCTGACCATCTTGAGTATTGCACTTAATTGAAGGATCTATTTTCTGAAAAAGTTCACCCTTAGGTCCCTTTGTAGAAATAACACATGTTTTCTCATCGAAGTTAACTGTAACTCCTGATGGAATACTAATTGGTAATTTTCCTATTCTTGACATATAAAACCCTCCAATTAATAAATGTAGCAAAGAACCTCGCCACCAATCTTAAGATCAGCAGCCTCCTTATTAGTCATAACACCCTTAGATGTAGACAAGATTGCAATACCTAAGCCATTAATAACTCTTGGCATATCCTTATATCCTGTATACTTACGCAAACCAGGAGTTGAGACACGCTTTAAGCACTTAATTGCATTAGCCTTGGTAACTGGGCTATACTTGAGAGCAACCTTAATAGTTCCCTGAGGACCTTCCTCAATGAACTTGTAGTTCAAGATGTAACCTTTTTCAAAGAGAATCTTAGTGATCTCTTTTTTCAAATTTGACGCAGGAATTTCTACGACTCTGTGATGAGCCATAATCGCATTTCTGAGTCTTGTCAGATAATCTGCTATTGGATCTGTCATAAAACAATTTAATTAATCGGGACTTTCCCGACAATATTAAAATATTAAAAATAATTGAATTCTAAATTACCAGCTTGCTTTCTTTACTCCAGGTATCAAGCCAGATGAAGCCATCTCACGAAACTGAATACGAGAAAGGCCAAACTGACGGATATATCCCCTTGGGCGACCTGTAACCTTGCAACGATTGTGCAAACGGACGGGATCAGCATTCTTAGGAATAGCCTGAAGCTTACGAGCAGCCTCATAAGCCTCAGCTGGATCATTAGAAGTTGCAATAATCTTTTTCAGAGCAGCGCGCTTTTCAGCATAACGTGCTACTAATTTAGCACGCTTAACTTCGCGAGCTTTCATTGATTCTTTTGCCATATCTCTTAATCGTTTTTAGCATTCTTAAATGGAAGACCAAACCCTTTCAAAAGAGCATAACCCTCCTCATCTGTCTGTGCAGAAGTAACAAATGTAATATTCATACCCTGAATACGGTCTACCTGATCAATATTGATCTCTGGGAAGATAATCTGCTCTGTAACACCTAACGTGTAATTACCACGACCATCAAACTTAGAGTCAATACCTTTAAAGTCACGGATACGAGGAAGAGCTACACGAACTAGTTTCTCCAGAAACTCATACATTCGCTCACGACGTAATGTTACCATAACACCAATAGGCATCTTCTTACGAAGCTTGAAGTTTGCTATATCCTTCTTAGAATATGTAGCAACAGCCTTCTGACCAGTGATGGAAGTAATCTCATTAATAGCTACATCAACAATCTTTTTATCTTGTGTAGCATCACCGAGACCCTGATTAATAACAATCTTCTTCAAAACAGGAACCTGCATTGCTGAAGAGTAGCTAAACTGTTTCTGCAGTGAAGGAGCAATTGTCTCCTTGTAAATTCTCTTTAACTGTGCTGTTTCCATTATTTAATTTCCTCCCCAGACTTTTTTGCAACACGAACAACATTCTTTCCGTCATGCTTGACAGATATACGTGTCGCCTTGCCACTTTTAGGATCGATTAAACTCAAATTTGAAACATGAATAGGTGCTTCCAACTTAACAATTCCTCCCTGAGGATTTTTTGCTGAAGGTTTAGCACTCTTCGATACCATATTAAGACCTTCTACAATGGCACGATTTTCGTCAAGGAAAACCTTGAGCACCTTACCTGTCTTACCCTTGTCTTTACCGGCAAGAATAATAACAGTATCATCTTTTTTAATATGTAACTTGCTCATTACTTTCGTTATTTAAATATTAAAGGACCTCAGGTGCTAATGAAACAACTTTCATGTTTACCGCACGCAACTCACGTGCTACCGGACCGAAAATACGGCTGCCACGAAGCTCACCAGCATTGTTCAACAATACACAGGCATTGTCATCGAAACGAATGTAAGAACCGTCAGCACGACGAATCTCCTTCTTTGTACGAACTATCAATGCTTTTGATACTGCGCCTTTTTTCAAGTCACTAGAAGGTATTACATTCTGAACAGCAACAACAATAACGTCACCAACACTTGCATAGCGACGTCCCGTACCACCGAGAACTCGTATACACAGTGCCTCACGTGCGCCACTATTATCACACACTGTAAGTCTTGATTCTGCTTGTATCATAATTACTTAGCTTTTTCTACAATTTGTACTAATCTCCAACGCTTTGTCTTAGACAAAGGACGAGTTTCCATGATCAAGACTGTATCACCAACCTGTGCCTCATTCTTCTCATCATGGACATGGTATTTCTTCGTTTTTTGAACGAATTTACCATAAATAGGGTGCATCTCCTTGAACTTAGCAACAATAACAATGCTCTTATCCATTTTGTTGCTTATAACAACACCCTGTCTAACTTTTCTTAAATTTCTTGTTTCCATCTGCGTCATTATTATTTGTTAAGTTCTCTTTGACGAAGTTCTGTTTTCATACGTGCTAAATCACGACGAGCAGCCTTAATCTGAGATGGATTTTCAAGAGGAGTAATCTGATGATTCAGCTTAGTCTGATTCAGATTAGCCTCAGCCTCTGTGATCTTCTCTGCCAATGCTTTGGCATCAAGTTCTCTAACTTCTTTGATTTTCATAATTAAGCGTTTTTATCGTAATCACGTCTTACAACAAACTTTGTCCTAACAGGTAATTTCTGCGCAGC
>DMYZ01000190.1 GCA_003483565.1 Prevotella sp. | reverse complement strand
CACCTGGAAAGGTGTGTCCCATGCCATTGGTACCGATCATGGGATTCACCCAGTCTGTGCAATTCTGGCCCATAGCCACTCCCGAACAGAAGACAAGTCCTAATAAGACATACAATTTTTTCAAACACATTACCTTAATTTATATCATTATTAATATATAGTTGATTATGAAGGACAACAGGGTCACCTCTTATTCCAATTAAAGAAGGATCATAAACAGCAACACCCACTTTGGAATCAGCACACCCATAATACATAAACCATTTATTATCTTTAAAGACCAAGCCTTCAACGAAAACAGTACCAGCTTTATACTGGCCTGTCTTCTCGTAAGAAGCCATTGGACGGAAGAAAGCTTTATCCAATCGATGCTTTACCCTAAATGGGTTATCTTTATTAAACAGTACTTGACCCGCTGCATAAGTATTGGGTGGATAATTTCGATCCATTTTACGAATATCATCACTGTTTTTACCATTATAAATCAACAGTATACCTTTGCTGGTAATTACCGCTGGAGGCCCACACTCCGTCAGACCGCTATCAAAAAAGCCATTTCGCGGCTGTACCAGATGAATTATATTCATATCAGGATCACAGACTGGCTGCCAGTTGATGCCATCGCTGCTGGTAGCAGCCGCTATGAACTGCTCTCCCCAATACATAAGATACTTACCATTCACCTTTGCCATGATCTGCCTTCCATTTTTTATTTCAGTAACTATGGAACCTGATTTGCATGGCATGTCCTTGAACTTTCCTTTGTAAGCATTTAAAAAAGCAGGACCGCAATGTTTCCATGTACGTAGATCTTTCGATATAGCGATTGATAAACGAGGTATCCGATTATCCCATGAGGTAAAAGTCATAATGTATGAACCATTTCCCGTATCGACGACACGAGGATCTTCACACCCTCCACTCCACTCGTATTTCTTTGATATTTCTGAACCATCAGGATACATCACAGGCTTTGAACAGCGATAATCAACATGAAGACCGTCGCCGAAAACAGCAAGACCGATACGAGAAGTACGTTTGCCAATACCCACATAAGGATCATCTTCCGCACGATATAGCACATAAACAGAATCATTCCTGACAATGGCAGCCGGATTGAAAGTATCAGCACATTCCCAATGAACTTGAGTTCCTTTATAAGGACATAAAAAAGTAGAAGAAGCAATGGGCTCTATAAGTGGATTAATCCTGGCAGGGCGAACAAACCCGCCAAAAGCCCAGGATGGCAAATGATTCCCCTTTGCGAAAACCTCTAGGCTAAATAAAAGGAGCAACTGAACAAGACCTAAAAAATTTTTCCTTTTCATTTAATTAATTTATTCATATTTCCAAATATTCAAATTTTATTCTTTCAAACAGCACTCGTATGCAGTTTTATAAAAGTATACCTTTATGGACGAATACCCAGAATGTATTCAGCGCTTGTTTTTTTCCAATTGTGCCAGATCAGCCATCAATTCAACACAGGCCCCTTGCTGTAGCATATCCCAACTAGTTTGTGATTGTGCACCACTGAAATCGCCATCATTCAAAAGATTAGTATTCTTATTCCTACAGCTACTTAACCATGCATGCTTCATCGTCTTTTGCAGCGCATCTATGTAAGTACGATTATTGTCCATATCGTACAATGCTAAATAGCCCCTGAACATCACGGTATTAAACCAGCAATCACCTGGGGATAAAATACAGAAGTCTTCGTTTAATATATTTGAATGAAAAGGCTTAAACCACTTTTCATAGGCTGACCGTGCAATCTCCTGGGCATCGGCCAGATATTTGTCCTCTTTCGTGATCTTATAGAGCAAGGCTGCTGCCTCCATAGGTTCCCCTGAATTGTAAGAATATTTATTCTTTGAGACCTTCATATCTGGATTTATGTTATCCCAGTACAAATGATCATCGGGATCCTGCATGTACTTCTTTAGCCATGCATACAATTCTTCGGCTTTGTTCAGATACGAACTATCTCTTGTAGCTATAAAAAGCCGGCAACCCAGAACAGTCGCTGGAGCAGTTGAACAAGTATGTTTCGTTGTTGTCGGAGACGGGTATTCTTTCCATAAAATACCACCTCCACAAGTTGGCGTGTTTCCTTTCATCAAATATTTCCAAACCATCTTTGCTTTTTCCAAATACCTGTCATCTTTAGTCAAATTATACCATTTGATCATATCCAGACCGATCCATGCATTGTCATCATAATACCGGTCATTACCAGAAGCAGGATAAACGGCATAGGCAGCTATGCCGTTATCATTTGTAATGAAGTTGTTGATTCCATCGAACATAGTATTGTCATAAGCCTGAAAATCACCTCCATACTGACTATCGGCTGTTGCTTCACGCATGGACAGAAAGGCAGCAAGTCCTTCTCCCTGGCCCCAGACGACGGCATCCCCATTCCAATATCCATCAGATTTCGGATATGCTCCATGCCATCTTAAAGCTCCGGATATACTCCAATATAATTTAAAGAAAGCATTCCAGAGAGTATCAGCCCGTGATAAAAAAAATGTTGTTTGATCAGATGTGGTTTTTAATGCCCATTCGGAGAATTGGGTCTGATCTCCGCCATTATTCTTCCTTATTTCCAATTTATAATAAGAATAATAAGAAGCATTCGGAATAGTATAAGTTTTTGTTTCTAAACGAACAGGAAAAGAATCTATTCTGTTATCCAGTGAAATCCATTTAATGCTGTCAGACGAACCATACAAAGTCCAAAACGCTGGATCATTACGGCTAGATCCATCTGAAGAAGCAAGCGAATAATGATCAACGAGTTCACTTTGATCCCCTTTCCATATTAAATAAAATTGGTTATGGAAAGTAGAGAACTTCGTTTTCACGTTATGGTCCAGCAACTTATCAACCTCTTCACCCTGCGGAGAATCAGAATATTCTGAGGTGATAATACCCCCAGAGGGCATATTTTGAGTGTCACTTCCAATTCTTACTGAATAAGTAGAAGGAAGTTCTTTTACGAATGACCCAATCTCATTTCTTGAACAGCTCACAAAAGACAAACTTATAGAAAGCAATAGAAGTCTATATATTTTTATTCTCATAGAATCAAAATTTTTAATATTTATTCTTTCTTAGAATCATCATTTACTACATAATTAACTTAATCAGAATATTTTACTAAAATTGAACTATCTATAACTATAGCGGAACTCTAACAGAGTAGAATTACTCCACCCTCAAAAAACGCAGAACAGTTATAAGGCTTTAAATTAATTGGATATATAACGAATCGTATAAATAGAAGAAACAAATAAATCATTAACATAATAGATTATACTTGCGCTCTCATTTGATTGTGATCTATAAAGAATTGAGCTATATAGATATTTTCATTAACAAAATACACAGTATAAAATATATCCCAGTCACTTGATATTTACACATCAACTATTCATACAAAACGTTATAATTCCCATTAATATTACTTTTATTTTAAGTTCTAATATCAGCTTTTGAACAGAGAGTAAAGATCTCAAGCTGGGAAATAGAATTTTTAAGCTATTCCGAAGAAATCACTGCATCAGGATAATCAGACTTGAAAACGACATCACTTCTAGAAAGTGTGCCTTCATATTCATAAGATGTGGCATCAGGATCATAATAGGTATCAATATATTTATAATGAGTATAAAATACAGTTAGACGATTGAGTGTACGCGAATCAGTTATATTTTGTGTAAACTTAAATTCATAATAAGCCTTGATTGGTTCAAAATGATCAGAATCATTAGGACAAGTCATTACAATACTTCCATCATCATTCATTTTCATCTTGACAACAAAATCACCATGATGCTTGCTATCACGTTCATAAGATCCTGCATACATATAACACTCTTTATTAGAAATAGCATAAAGCTGCTTACCCGAAACCTCTTTGGTATAAGTTCCACTACCATAGTTTGCCTTTAGCGTACCACTACCAGGATAAAAACCTGACCACTTATTCTTCAAATTGAGAAGATATAACGCTTGTGAATACTTTGACGGGCCTTTCAATTCACCTTCAGAAGAGGCTATCTTAAGGGGAAGCACATATTGATTATAAATATTATAGTTATCCGCCAGTTTTGCCATATCTATAGTCACTATAGCCGAAGAGTTCAATTGACCTGCAGGAATGGTATAAGAAGTCTTATCAAACGTATAGCAGTCTGCAGGCAATATCGTATAATAAGCTGCAGAATCATTCTTATACTTATCGAAGTTGAAATTTTTCAAAGTATCGGGTGCTGTAGCTAAGGTTAATGTGATATCCTTATCATTACCTGTAGTGCCGTTCACACCAAAGGCCACATTCAGGTTCACTTTATTATTGTCAGTCAACGTCATGGAAATATTATCTTGCCAACCGTTTTTGAGAAGATATGTGAATTTTTTAAAGAGTTCATAATTTAAATCGTCAGAGCAGGATATGGTCGTAAATAATATCAGTAATGTTGGTACCAACCCGCAAAATATTCTATAAATATATTTTTTCATAATTGTGATTCGTTATAAAATTACCAGCCAGGATTTTGGGTTAAATTTACATTTCTTTTCATTTCAGTCGTTGGAAATGGCCAAAGATACATCTTACGGATAAAGACCTTTGGGACCTGAGTAATAGCAGTTTTTTTGTAAAATGACTGTTTATGTGAAGTTTCATTAGTTATATTAATATTACAACCCATAAATGGTTGGTTCTCTTCTATTTCGGCATCTTTCCAACGACGCAAGTCATAGTAACGGAAAGCATCCTCTCCAAAAAGTTCAATCTGACGTTCATGCTTTAAGAATGTACGAAAGTCATCACGGTTATTATAGACAGCATCGCTATAGTCAGGTAGTCCAGCACGAACACGGATAGGCTTAATGCAATCATGCATTGCAGCTATATTACGGGAGATAGTTACTTCTTGACCATTGTACGTTTTCATTTCATAGCTTTTAGTCAACTCATTCATTGCCTCAGCATAGATTAACAGGACTTCTGCATATCGAATCGTATTTTCAGTGCGTTTCATGCAAGTACCGCCTGTAGCCCATGAATCCTCATCATTTGTAAACTTATAACAGCCTATACCTGACAGAGGTATATTGTCTTCATTAAGCCCCTGTTTACCATCAGGTTGT
>DMYZ01000261.1 GCA_003483565.1 Prevotella sp. | reverse complement strand
TTGCTACTTCGTAAAAAATATAATAAAGTTCTTCAATGAACCTCTTTATGCCCTTATTGAAATGATGAAAATTTTCAAAATAATCCCAGCAAGTATCGGGATTTTTAGAAGTTAAAGTCATGTGGCCGAAAAAACTCCAGTTCTCGCCATCGGCTGATGAAAATAAATCAGCGGACCCTAATTAAGAATCTATTTAATTTATAATCTAACTAAAAATGTTGAATAAATGAAAATAATGGCATTATTAATAACAATCATTATTGTAATTCTGGCATGTTTAATATTGACATTAGTATCTTATTATAGATTAAAGAAAAGTAAAGGGAAGCTCTTTAGAGCCAACATTATAGTAGTGAAAAAATACATTACAAAAAAATGTGATTTCGCTATTTATCTAATAGCAATGGGCAAATTAGTGGGACCATTCTTCTTTTCTAAAGTAGAACTTAGTTTGGCTCATTTAACTAAAGATAAGCAAACAATTATGACTTTGTCGGCAAGTGATGCTACTCCAACAAATTTGGTAATAGTTATTGCAGTTTTAATGACCGTTGTATATTTATTTATTTGCTATAAACGTATGGGGAGCATTATTTCAAAAGAGGTTACTGAAGCTGCAAAATCAATAAATAGTACATTCTGCTTTAATCCTACTCAGGAATGGTTTGAGAATATTTCTAGGGCAACAATAAAGGATTTGGGTAATAAGTATGATGAGAAAATCAATTATCCGTATGCTGACATGGATATCCTTTTAGCATCATTGCGAAGAGATTGGTCAATAAAACAAGTCTTGAGTGACAAGCTACGAGAACTAAAACGCAAAATTAACGATTTTGATAAGATATATAATAATCTACCGAATAATCATATTAATAATTATAAGAAATATTTTACAGATATTGTAAAGTCACTTAATGCTATTCCTTTCTCTTCTAAAGAGTTTGATGTCATAATAAAGTGCCTTGATTCCTTGACTAATGACTTATCTAAAGACAAGGATGAAATATACGCCAAGGAGAAAAGTTATTCTTATTATACTTACAAAGAGCTTAGGAATGCATTATATAAACTTCGAAACGAGATAGATTGTGTTTGGTTAAGAGGAATCAAATACAACACTATTATTGTTAATGGAAAAGGAGGTATCGGAAAGTCTCATCTGTTGGCAGATATTGTCAACAAAAGATTGAAAGCACATGAACCTACAATTTTCTTCCTTGGTAAGAGTTTCCTTGATTCAAGTGAACCGCTAGATCAGTTAATGGTTAAACTTGATATAAAATGTAAAAAGACAGATTTCTTAAAGACACTCCAGGATTATCATCAAAGAGTCGTTATAGTAATAGATGGTATAAACGAAGGTGTTGGCGGTAGTTATTGGCAAAATCATCTTGATAGTTTTATAAATATAATTGGCAAATACAATAATATACAGTTGATTGTTTCTTATCGTTCTACTGACAATAATAATTGGTTCGATCAGTATAGTAAAAAGGATGGTCATATATTGTATGAGCATCAAGGCTTTAAAGGTAGCCCTGCGGCTATAGAATTTATGTTTAAATCTTATGGATTACCGATGCCTCCATTCCCTTTTTACGGGGCAGAGTTCTCAAATCCAATGTTCTTGACTTTTTATTGTAGATCCCATGAACTATCTAAGAAGCCTTTATTGTATGAAGGGAGAAAAGATATCGTGGATTGTTATATCAATGAGGTTAATAAAAATTTATCTAATAAATTAAACTACAATAATAGACTAAATTTAGTAGATGAAGCATTGAATGCTCTTGCAAGTATTTCAATAATTCGTAATAATGCATGGGTGCCAGTAGATAAAGCCGTTAAGGCTATAAACTCTACAACTAGTGCTTGTTCAAGTAGTAAGAATTTTTTCAACAGTCTATCAGATGAAGGAATATTGCATATAATAACTAACTTTGACAATAAGAATTATGTATCTTTTGGATATGAAACCATCGGTGACATTTATGTTGCTAAAGAGTTGGTTACTAAACATGAGCCAAAAGAATGGTATGGTAATAATGCTCTGTATGACGAGGAATATATTACTTATCTTGCTCCATTGAAAAACAAAAAAGAAGTCTTTGAATACGTCAAACCTCAGTATAAACAGATGTTTATTAATAAATTCGTTAAAATTTATCCCTGGAGAAAAATATCCACAGAGAGCGGTAATAATATAATAAGAAGAATTTTGGAATCTAAGGATTATGATAAAATATTTGAATTAGTTGTAACATGTGCTTCAAATGATTCTAAGATTATTAATGGAGATTCTTTATCAGCCGTATTAATGCCATTATCAAATGTTGAGCGCGATAAGGTTTGGACAACTGCAATATCAGAGGCACTTTCGACAGATTTTATGCAGATTGCATTGTGGGGATGGGGCGTTTCAAAAGATGCAATTAATTCTTTCAAAGATTTAACACTTATAAGAACTACGGAAGTTCTTGTTTGGTGTCTTGCAACTACTAATATTCGTTTGCGTGATGTCTCAACCCGCGCTTTAATCAATATGTTAAGTCCACGTTTAAAAGTACTGTCAAGGATAATAAGACGTTTTAAAGATGTGGGTGATATGTATATCTTAGATAGATTATGGGCAGTTGCTTTTGGTTGTTGTGTCAACAACTGCAAAAAAGAAGAGGTGCAAGAAATAGCAGATCTGGCAAACGAGCTTATCTTTGCACAGCCTCATGTAATAGATCATATTCTGATTCGCGATTATGCTAAAAATATTATTCAGTATGCAGAGAGCATTGGTTGTAAGATAGCTAGAGATAAAAATTTATTTAATAAGCCATTTAATCAGAATGTTGTTTTGCCGGTCATGCCAAATTCAGGCTACATTAAAAAAATGTATGAAGAAGATTATGGTACAGTGCCAGATAATAATAAAAAAGAAGAATGGTCTGTTAAAAGAAATATAACAGATTCTATGAAGACCGAACATTCTCCTAGGGGAATGTATGGTGATTTTGGGAGATATGTTTTTCAGAGTTCATTAAGTGGTTGGCCTGAAAATCCGGAGGACTTAGCAAACTGGGCTATAGACTATATTTTTAAAGAATTGGGATATAATCCATCTGCTTTCAAAAAGTTCGATAAGTGGAGATCCTCCAACGATCGTTCTCGTAATAGGATTGAAAGGATTGGCAAAAAATATCAATGGATTTCAATGTATTATATTATGGCCATTCTTTCGGATGTGCATTATGGTGAGTCTAAACTTGAAGAATGGGATATACCAGGTGTTATCAAAGCACGAAATATAGATCCAACATTAACTACCCAACCAGAAATACCAAGAATAACAGAAGGTCAGCTAATTTACAAAGTACCTCAATATAATCTAAATATAAAGAATCCTACTGATAATGACAAATGGATGAAGGACTATAATGACATGCCTGATATTAAGAGATTGCTGGATATAAAGGATGCTAATGGTAATGCATGGGTTAATCTATACTCTTATAATACGATAGAGGGAGATGTGTCATCTTCTACTTCGAGAGAAAAATCCGCAGATAGGGAACTTTGGATTTTTGTACAGAGTATTATTGTAGACAAATGTAATTGCAGCAAGCTAACTTCTATTATACATAGGGATGGATTGGAAGGAAGAAACTCTATGGAAAATTCCGATTCATATTCAATATTTTATCGTGAATTCTACTGGTCAGATTTATATAAGTCCGAAATAAAAGATCATGGCTATTTTAATCGTCCTTATTCTACTAATCATCGTAAGACTCTATTTGACGTACAGCCAACATACCTTCCGTATATAGAAGAGTCTTCTTCTGATCAATCTATTGAGGATTCTATCAATATAATTATGCCTTCAGAATATTTGTATAACGGCCTTAATATGCATTTTGGAGAAGGAGAAGGAGTTTGGAAAAATAAAAATGGGGAGATTATATGTGTAGATAATTCGATATACGATAATGGTAGCCAAGCACTTCTTGTGAGAAAAGATGCTCTTTTAGCATACCTTAAACGTGTAAGCAAAGTAATTGTATGGCCAATTCTTATGCAACGAACATTGAAAAACTCTAGTACATACTGGCCAAGGCACCAGGCAGGTGGATACGTATGGATGGATAGCAATGGTAAATTTCATTATCGATTCAGACTATATGTCCCATCATTTATGGATAAACAAAAAGCGAAGTTCTATAAACATTTTCCTAATTTTAATTATGATAAGGCTCTACTATTGCATACACTGCATATTAAACGATTATCTAAAGATGAAATATTCCAAATACAATTAAATAGGATGGGTATCGAAGACCACAATAAGTATTGGAAAAAGAAATTTGGCATCATTGACAAAGATCTTATTGTAGATAAAAATAAGTGATTTTGATTAGTATTATATAGAATAATCAAATATTGTAACCAAATTCTCTTGTCCCAAACTTTCGTTTATATAAGGATTCCCTGTCTATAACATGTTCTTCAAGCATTTTCAAAGGAAGAGTTTCAAAAATGTACCATTGAAAATACTTCTTTGCGTATGATTCATCTTTTTCAATCAATGGTTTCTAATCCTTATCTTCACCATGTCCATGCTCTGCATACTCTTTCCATCTGCCCCATATACCTTTTGTGTTATAGGTAGAACCTACATACTGCTTACCTGTATGTTTGTCAAGTATTAGACAGACACAGTTACAGCTTTCCAATTTTGATTTCCATTCAGCGTTTTCTGTATTGATAATTCGCCTCAATTGACCATAATCAAGTAATACGTCCTCAAATTGTGTGAACAATGGTATATGGAGAACTAATTTGCCGCTCTTTCAGATCATTATCAAATATATGCATGGAAACAGCCTCGTCACCAACTATGGTGCTACCTGCTTGGATAGTGACTGTCTCCTGGACAATATTTCTTTTACTAATAATAATGCACTATCTGGATTTAATGGCATTACTGTACCATGATATTTGTAGTATAACAAGTATGACCATAGCACTTCATATCCTCCTTTTTCATACTCTTCCTTTGTAGGCAAGTAACCGTCACATCCATTAGTATATCCACCAAAGAAAGTGAGAGGATCGTTAAGTTCATTCTCTATTGCTAACGATATCTCACACATCACTTCATTAGCAACTCCACAAATACACCCCTCATTCAGTATAAAATACATTATCTCAACATCTTTATGTTGACGAAAAATTCCTCTTTCATTCAATGCTTTTACTTCTGATAACCAATCCGATCCATCAATGTCAGCATTCTTTTTTGCTTCAACAGCTATCTTCTGTGCTGCTTCCATATTAGGAACATCCGCATAAAATCTTTTCACTGATGACAGCATCTTCAGATTATGAATTTCTTCAGGTACTGCATCTATAACTATCTGTTCTATAGACTTATCGATTTCATTAGCCATATTCAGCATGGCCTGTTTGCTTTCAGATTCAAGTTTCTTCTTTAAATTTGGATCTGATAGTATATCCATTACTGCTTTCGGATGTTGGAACCTGGGCCTTACATTACCTGATGCACCTTGAGTAATAACTACTTTACAATTATATTTATTTCCTATCTGTTTTCTCGTCACACCAATAAAATCAGAAGAAATACAGTAATTATCGCTACTTAGGACATTGGCATGTGCGGTTATACGCAATAATAGGGCAATTACCTTGTTTGTTGCAGAACTACATATTTTCAAGACTCCAACACGTTTGTCTACAACTCCATCCTTATCACGTCTGTTGATTCCTATATTTGCACCTGCACACCCCCATGCCGCAATGACAGGTATACGACTGTTACAGGCTTCCGATATACCATGAAGAATTCTATTGCATACAAATTCATAATATTTTACTTCCCTGGCAGCATTAGGTGCAGAATGACAATGGGTAAAGCAGACCATAATATTCTCAATTTTTATAGAATATTCTGCAGCAATTATTCGTCTTAGTTCGCTTGTCAGGGCAACTGTAAACCCCAAACTATCTATAACAATAATAACATATTCATCTCTATTGTCTTCAAACAATAATATTTGTGCTGTTAATCTATCCAAAACACCTCTCGATTGCTGGTCTTCACGGTCAAAACCTACTAATTCGACAGGATAGGACGGTGTTATATCAACTTCCCCATAACCAAATAAAACATTCGATATGATTTTATTGTTTTCGGATTCATTCATGACAAAAACGAATAGGCATGCCTTATTGCAAAGCAATATTAGAAAATATTTATGATTATCCTCAATTGGATGATTTACTTCAATCATAGGTTCTGTGCTGAAACATCGGTCTATAGGACACAGCCGCAACAACTAGCCTGTCAAAAAGTCTGTCACCAAATGATCTGCGGTTGAACTTCCAGAAGAATTCATCCAGATAACTCTGAAGGAACTTGTCTTTGATGCCATGATACATATCAAGCAAAAGTGACTTTGCATTCGATATGGCAGTGTAAACCCATGGCAGCGTCTTTGATGCTTGCTCAAGAGGAGGCTTTATGGGATACACCTCTTTAAAACAATCTTTGAGTTTCGTATGAGACCTGGAGTCATCCGTGATTATTAT
>DMYZ01000102.1:560-37452 GCA_003483565.1 Prevotella sp. | reverse complement strand
AAAAAGAATTTACAAACCTATATCGCAACATAGTCGAGGTTGGCTCTTTAAAGCAGAGTCTAAGTTAAGACTATACCCTGCTTTTAAAAAGTACAAGAAAGGATTACTTTCTCCAGAGTTTTCCCATTTCCTCCAGAGTTTTGCCTTTAGTTTCTGGTACAAGACGCCATACAAAGACAGCCGCTATAACGCAGATGACTCCATAGAGCCCGTAAGTAAACCAATGACCAAAGTTATCACCTTCTGCAAGATGCATATTAAACATAGGAACAAAGGTAGAGCTTACAATCCAATTGAATACCCATTGGAAAGCAACAGCAATAGCAACAGCCTTACCACGGATAGTATTTGGGAATATCTCTGCGATAAGGACCCAACAGATTGGTCCCCAACTGAACATAAACGAAGCACTATAAACCATGATAGACAACATTGTGACAATACTCAAGGAAGGATTCCCAAAAGTAATCGCAACACCAAAGGCTCCTATTGCCATACCAACACTTCCAAAAATAAGAAGTGGTTTACGTCCGATCTTCTCTACCGTAAAGACAGCAACGAGTGTGAAAGTAATATTGACAACGCCCATAATAATGGTCTGCATCATTGGATTGGCCATACCCATATCCTGGAAAATACGAGGAGCATAATAAAGTACAGCATTGATACCAACGGCCTGTTGGAATACACTCAACATGATACCAATAAAAATACACATAAAACCATAGGAGAATAATTTCTCCGTTTTCTCTGTCATCGTATTTTTAATATCCTTTATAATCTGTTCAGCCTGAGCAACACCATTGATACGTGCCAAAATATGACGGGCTTTATTGTCCTGACCTATCATAACAAGATAACGGGGAGTCTCAGGAACAAAACATATCAATATCGTAAACAAACCCGCAGGAATAGCTTCACTGCCAAACATATAACGCCACCCCGTAGCCGCAGTCCAGGCTGAAGCTTCAGGATTGACGATTTGATTTACGCCGTTAACTAGATCAATAACAGGATTAACATGGTTGCCCAAAATAATAAAATTGACAAAATAGACTACCAGCTGACCAAAGATAATAGCAAACTGATTAAAGCTTACCAGCATACCACGCATGTTACTTGGAGAGATTTCACCTATATACATTGGACAGATAGCAGAAGCAAGACCAACACCTATACCACCAATAATACGATAAATATTAAAAGTAATCATCAGACCGAAAGAAGCCTCACCATGATGAAAGATCATAAACTCCGGTGCCATGCTGCCCAATCCTGAAATAAAAAACATTACACCGGCAAAGATCAAGGATTTTTTTCGTCCCCATCTGGATGCTAAAACACCAGATATACTACTACCAATAATACTGCCTATAAGGGCACTCGCACAAGTAAATCCATGCCAGGCATTAGTATAGGTAAAATCCTTAGCTCCCATAAAGAAAGCCTGAAGGCCTTTTTCCGCTCCAGAGATTACAGCCGTATCATAGCCAAAAAGCAAGCCACCCAGAACGGCGACCATTACGATACACGCAAGATAGAGTTTACTTCCATTTTCAGATTGTTGCATAATTCTATAGGTTAATGAAATTAAGGTTTGTCTTTATCTTTTCTAGGTATTAACAAAATCAGTGCAAATATACTATTTTTTTTAAATTCCACAAAAAAAAAGTATTGAAACTAAATGCAATATAAAGAATTGCAACTGCAGACTATTCCATTAATATTATTCAAGAACATACTTTCTACTTAAAATTCTGTAACTTTGCATTCAGAAATAAATTTGAAAAACGAAAAAAGATATGCAAGAACATACTGTCAACATTCTGGAGAAAAATTATTTTCATCCATTGCATACTTCGATTCATCCACCAGAGAAGTTCAATAATCCTTTTTATTATGAACCTCATCCATTATGCCTGCTTGCCTCCAAAGAACTTCAGGAACTTATACCTCATCTTCCCTTGGATGATGAAGGTAAAATGTTTGGTATCCTTGTAGGGAACTATCAAGGACAGTTAGGTTATCTTGCAGCCTATAGCGGGCAGATAGCACCCATTAGGGAAATGAGAAAAAATACTAAAATTAAAGAAACGGAGAATTCCATTCTAAATTTTTTTGTTCCTGCAGTATTCGATTATTTACAGCCTGAGGGGTATTTCAAAATACACGAAAATGAAATCAGCAGGATAAATAAAGATATCCATAATTTATCCACAGCATCATGCTTACTTGAACTCAAGGACCGCTATACGTCCCTACAGGCTGAGAGCGCACTATTCATTAAAGAAAAGACCATTGCTGCCCAGAAGGCCAAGATAAGACGAGATATATATCGTCAAAAGGGGGAAATCACTCCGGAAGAACAAGAAGCAATGATTAAGGAAAGCCAGTTCTTAAAAGCAGAAGTCCATCGGGCTAAAATAAAATATACAAAGCCGCTAACAGAATTACAACAGCAGATTAACACTAAATTGAAGGAAATAACTAAACTCAAAAAAGAACGAAAAGAAAAATCAGATATGCTCCAGCATTGGCTGTTCTCACAATTCAAGATGGCAAATGCCAAAGGCAAATATAAAAATCTGCTGGCAATCTTCAAAGATACAGCTGCCATCATTCCTCCTTCCGGTAGTGGTGAATGCTGTGAGCCCAAACTGCTCCAATATGCTCTTACCCATAATATCCAACCTTTATGTATAGCTATGTTTTGGTGGGGGAAGTCTCCCAAAACAGACATTCGCCACCATCTGCACTACTATCCTGCTTGCAACGGTAAATGCAAACCAATCCTTCAATGGATGCTTCAAGGTATAGACGTAGAAAAAAATCCTTTAGAAATAAATGAACATCAAACCTTACAGGTCATTTATGATGATCCTCATCTCGCTGTCATCAATAAGCCGGAAGGAATGTTGTCTGTGCCTGGGAAAAACCATCGCGAGTCAGTCCTCTCTATTACACAACAAAAATATCCCAATATAGAAGGTCCAATAATCGTTCACCGACTAGATATGGCTACAAGCGGATTACTTGTAATTGCCAAAGATACAGACACCTATATTAACTTGCAAAAACAGTTTGCTAATCACACAGTCAGGAAACGTTATGTTGCATTACTTGAACATGATATTGAACCTGGTTGTGGAACCATCAGCCTTCCTCTCATTCCAGATATTATGGACCGACCGCGGCAAAATGTAGACTGGGAAAAAGGGAAAAAGGCAATAACACAATATAAGACAATTGGGAAAAGGCGTATTCTACTCTATCCACAAACTGGCCGAACTCACCAGTTAAGAGTACATTGTGCACATCCTGAAGGATTAAATAATCCAATTCTAGGAGATATGCTGTATGGGGAAAGAGCTGACAGACTATATCTTCATGCTGAATATCTTGAATTTACGCACCCTATAACAGGAGAACGTGTGCATTTCTCTATAACCCCTTCGTTTTAAAATAATTACAGAAAAGACGGAATATACTTTGCAATTAGTTATAAACTATATTGAACAAAGTTATCAACAACAAAACTCAGACTTATCAACAATATTCATTTCAATAAAATACGACTGTAAACCTATTGTTGCAGACTTATACCAAAGTTATACCTTCCTATTACTAGGATATCAACATATCTATATAAAGATATCAACAAACAAGTATAAAGTTATAAACAATTAATAAATCCATTAAAAAGGATCTTCATTTTTATAAAAACAAAAATGCGCCTCAGGTCTTTCGACTTGAGGCGCATACCCTTATGTTGTACAATCGAAATATTAGTAATTCCGAGCTGCAATCTGATAGAAACTTTGTGGATGCCCACATACCGGACATACAGACGGAGCTTTCTTACCTACAACAATATGGCCGCAGTTACGGCATTGCCAGATACAGTCGCCATCACGAGAGAAGACTACACTATCCTGAATATTTTTCAAAAGTTTGCGGTAACGCTCCTCATGATGCTTCTCTATAGAACCTACAGTACGGAATTTAGCAGAAATACCAAGAAAGCCTTCCTCTGCAGCAATTCTTGCCATCTCCTTATACATATCAGTCCATTCATAATACTCTCCACTGGCAGCATCTTCAAGATTAGCAGTAGTTGTTGGTATATCACCACCATGTAAGAACTTAAACCATAATTTTGCATGTTCCTTCTCATTCCTGGAAGTCTCTGTGAAAAGTTCTGCGATCTGCTCGTAACCATCCTTTTTTGCCTTGGAAGCATAATACTGGTATTTAGTATGAGCTTTGCTCTCACCTGCAAAAGCTGCTTCAAGATTAGCTTCTGTCTTGGTACCCTTCAATGCTTTTGCATCAAACTCTTGAAACTTGTCAGCTTTGGCATGACAAACAGGGCACTCTGCCGGTGCCTCCTCACCCTCATAGATGTAACCACAAACGGTACAAATAAATTTCTTTTTCATAATGCTTGTATTAATCCTTGTATTTTTCGTTTACAAAGGCAAATATACATCATTTTCATGAAACTTCCAAATGTTTTAGTAATTATTTCAATATTGTAATCAAATGCATATATGTTTACAAAACTTTCAATAAGAAACAAACTGCTTATCAACACTTTATGCGCAGATAAGCAGTTCTATTTGTTTTTTACTTGATTTTTATAACTAAAATATTTTTTCACCCCATAAATACCATAATCAATATTTGAGCAATGATTACCCTGACAAACATCCCCAGAGGATACACGGAAGCATATCCTACACTGGATGTATCTCCTTTAAGTGTATCGTTGGCATAGCCAAGAGCCATTGGATTAGCCATACTTCCACAAAGAATTCCACAGATTGTACCAAAATCATATTTCCCAGTCTTAAGAGCAATAACACCTATTATAATAACAGGAACTATAGTGATAAGAAATCCAATACCAACCCACGCCAGTCCTTCCGGACGCACAATAGTAGCAAAAAAATCCTTACCAGCATCAAGCCCTAGGCAACCTAGATAAAGCGACAATCCCAGTCTACGCAACATAAGGGATGCACTGCGTGTAGTATAAGAAATAAAATGCAAACGTGGTCCGAAAGATCCGATTATAATGCCCATGATAATAGGGCCTCCAGCAATGCCAAGCTTAACAGGCGTTGCCATCCCTGGTATGGATATCGGAATAGTACCAAGAACGAGTCCTAAAAGGATACCAATAAAAATGCTTCCTAGATTTGGTTCATTCAAAGTCTTAACAGAATTACCTAAAAAATGTTCCACATTATCAAGAGCATCAGGCTTGCCGACTACAGTAACACGATCTCCATATTGCAAACGCAAATCATCAGTAGCCAACAATTTAATATCACCTCTCATTACCCGGCTCACATTAACACTATAAGTATCACGCAAGTTAAGTTTCCCCAACTGTTTGCCATTGAGCTGAGTTCTTGTAAGAACAATGATACGACTCTCTACATTAGCATCAATGGCATTCCAGTCTACCACCTCTTTATTATAATCCTTCGGTACACGTTTCCCGAAAAGAATTTCCATAGCATCCTCATCATCTTTGGTCGTCACTACAAGGATATTATCCCCTTGTTGCAACCGAGTAGGTCCCTTTGGCATTATAACTTGATCTGCACGCCATATTCGAGAAATGATAAATTTACGATGGGTCTGCTTTGAGATTTCCTCAATACTTTTGTCAACCACTGCAGGGTTAATTACTACGAACTGTGCAATATAAGTATGATCGTCATCATTAATAGGGTTTAATTCCAGATCTTTCGGACGAACGAAGAATTTACGCATCAATATCATGGCAATAATAACACCAACTACTCCCAAAGGATAGGTCACGGCAGTTGCCAAAGCGACTCTTCCGCTCGATAAGCCTAGATGCCCCATAGCCGCTGTTGCAGCACCAAGGGCAGGAGTATTGGTAGTAGCTCCACAGAGCAAACCGACCATATCAGCTACACTAATATGTGTAACAGGCACAAGTACCATAGCAAATATCGTACCGACCACAATGACGGCAAGACTCCACAAGTTAAGCGCAAGGCCTTCATGACGCAACGATCCGAAAAAATTAGGACCAACATGGAGCCCAAGACAATAGACAAAAAGAGAAAGGCCAAACGTTTCTACATAATCAAGAGTAGCTGCATTAACGCTCAGTCCACAATGTCCAGCTAGAATGCCGACAAAAAAGACAAAAGCTATACCAAGTGAAATGCCCTTTACTTTTATTTTACCAAAAGCCAGACCACATGCCACAATCATTGATATGACTACAACTGTCTGTATAGATGAGTGTATACTAAAAAGTTCTTGTAACCATTCCATAATATTTACAATATATTAAGGTATTTTTCAAGAGGAATTCCTCTGTTTTTATCCTCATTGTCTTTATTAAGATCTATCAGTTTATAAACGCCGTCCATAGCCTTACGAGTACTCTCTTTCAACAATTCACCATTAAGCAAATGGCCGATAAGAATAGCAGAAAAGATATCACCCGTACCAGGAAAATGTACAGGAATCTCCGTATAAGGCAATTGGAAATACTCATCATCAAGATGATTGTAACCTACTACTGACGGCTGGCCGTCAACACAAATGCTAGTAATAAGTACAGATTTAGGACCTATCTTACGCAAATGATCAAGCAAGTTTTGAGCCTCATCTCCAGATACACCTTCCACGCGGTATACTCTCCCTGTAAGATAACAAGCTTCAGTATAGTTAGGATAACAAAGATGGGCTACACTTAACATTTCACGCATGCTTTTGATCGTAGCAGGAGTCACACCATTGTAAAGCTTACCTTCATCACCCATAATTGGATCAACAAAAATAGTAGTGCCCTTCTCTTCTTCTTCAAGACAATAGCGACTTACAATATCAGCCTGATGCTCGCTAGCAATAAATCCGGTAGCAATCGCATCAAACTGAAATCCAAGTTCACGCCACACTGGGAACACTCCTTTTATATAATCAGTAGTGTCAAGAATATTAAACTTCCCATAGTCTAAAGTATTGGATACCAACGCAGTAGGCAAGTTATAGGTAGGTAGGCCGAAATAAGAAAGTATAGGCAGCATTGCCGCTGTAGCTACTTTACCGTATCCTGCCATATCATTGATCAGAAGAATTTGCTTCTCGCTCATTTCTATTGTATAAATTTCGTGGCAAAGTTACGAAAAAGATAGAATAAAGACGAACTCTATTGGTTTTTTTACTTCCCTTACAGAAAAATCCATATTCAACAGAATGATATCATCGGTCAAAGTTCTATTTCAAAGAAAAGTGATCAGCAATAATGGTAGAAAAATCTGTAATATAGATACTACTTATCTGCTGAGAATTTTGTAATTTTGCCATAACAAATTCAAGAGCCTATGAAAGAAAATGATATCATTGTTATTGACAGCATTGACAAATACAATAAGTTCATGGGATTCGAAACAAGGAATCCATTAGTCGCTGTTATTGATATGTCCAAGGCCAACCCACAACATGCTAAAACAGAAAGGACCTTCGAGTATGAAGTCTATTCCCTTTGGCTTAAACAGACCTTTTGTGGAAATATTACATACGGAAGGCAACCGTATGATTATCAAGAAGGTACAGTTACCTCTTTTGCACCAGGACAAATCGTTCACTTCAAGCCAGTTTCTGATTATAAACCACAGGCCCTCGGTCTGATCTTTCATCCTGATCTTATCCGCGGCACCTCTCTCGGACACGATATTAAACAATATGATTTTTTCTCTTACTCCTCTCGCGAGGCTCTCCATTTAAGCGAGAACGAAAAAATCATTTTCAAGGATTGCCTTGCCAAGATTGAGATGGAGCTGAAAAATCCTATTGACCGGCACAGTAGAAAACTCATCTGCCGCAACATCGAATTGCTACTTGATTACTGCATGCGCTTCTATGAACGGCAATTTGTTACCAGGAAAGCCGCGAACCTTGATATTCTCGAAAAGTTCGAACGGCTTCTCAACACGTATTTCTCAGGTGACAAAGCCATGCGTGAAGGACTTCCATCCGTAAAATACTTTGCTGAAGAATGTTTTCTTTCACCTAATTATTTTGGTGATCTTATAAAAAAGGAAACAGGCAAGTCTCCACAGGAATATATTCAGGCTAAAATCATCGATTTAGCTAAGGAAACATTGGCCAGCACAGACAAAACTATTAATGAAACAGCTTATAGGCTGGGGTTTCAATATTCGCAACACTTCAACCGTTATTTTAAACGGAATGTAGGCAAGACACCTTCACAATACCGCAGGGAAATCATCAATCGAGAATAAAAATTGGACGAACAACATCTACTTTCTGTCTGCTCATGCAATAGATCGTTTAGTGAAAAGACTTTACATCCATTGATTAGTGTTATTGACCTTTCAAAAGACTGCAAGGAAACACAATTATATACAGACAGCTATGCCATAATATTTCGCCATTTTTCATTGGAAGACTATAGTTTTGGGAGGACAAAATATGACTTTTCTAATAGTACTCTCATTTTTAGGGAACCAGGGAAAATGATCAATATTTCTTCAAAAATAGGGGAAAAATCAGATAAAGATAATTTACAAGACACTGAACATTCATATACCATCGATATAAAAGACTCTCAGCCTAAGGATTTGCTGTTAATATTCAATCCCCACCTTTTGTATGGCACAGTTCTCTCACAAAAAATCAAGGAATACAGTTTCTTTCATTATAAGCCCGAAGAAGCTTTACATCTATCTAAGGAAGAGACAAAACACATCTATCAGATGATGAATGATATTCAAAAGGAACTGGAATGGGGAATTGATCGATTCACAGCCACAATTATATCCAATAAAATTGAAATGCTGCTTAATTACTGTTGCCGCTATTATGATCGTCAGTTTATTACCCGCCATGATGCAAAAGACCAATTGGCAGATAAGATCAGAATAAGTATCGACAAGTTTCTGTTGAGTGGAAAATATGAACCTTGCAATGTTCCTAGTGCCTGTCGCTTCGCAGTCCACCTTAATATCTCAAGCTCATATCTCAACGATTTGCTGAAGCATGAGACAGGCAAGGACTTCAATGATTACCTTCAGCTACGAAGAATAGAGATATCCAAACAGATGTTGTTGACAAACAAGACAGACCATGAGATTGCTTCATTGTTAGGTTATTGTACTCCTAAATATTTTCGCCAGATATTTCAAAAATTTACAGGATGTACAACGGAAGAGTATAGAAGAGTATAATCAGAACCATCTTTCCCATAAAACTTTCTCCCCAAAAATTATCTTATACCCTTCTTGCTGTTCCATCAATATTTTATTATCTTTGCAGAAAATTTACCAATAAAGATATGAATGATATTTGCTGCATAGGACATATAACAAAAGATAAAATTGTTACACCAAATCGTACCGTTTACATGTCGGGAGGTACGTCCTTCTATTTTGCTTATGCTATCAACCAATTGCCGAAAAAGATATCTTTTTCTCTTGTTACTTCTATGAATGTTACCGAAGCGGAACCTGTAGAAAGAATGAAAGCTAAAGGCATTGACGTAACACTTTTTCCATCTCGCAATACAGTATTCTTTGAGAATATATATAGCGAGAACCAGAATGACAGGAAGCAACGTGTACTTGCTAAAGCTGATCCATTTACCATAAAAGAACTTGAACATGTCGACGCACATATCTTTCATCTAGGAAGCTTGCTCAATGATGACTTTGCGCCAGAAGTGGTAAAATATCTTTCCGGCAAAGGGAGAGTATCCATTGATGTGCAAGGCTATTTAAGGGAAGTAAGGGATGAAAAAGTATATCCCATCGACTGGAAAGATAAACTACAAGTACTGAAATATACCTATTATATTAAAGTAAATGAGATAGAGATGACAACAATTACAGGACTGACAGATACCCATGAAGCAGCAATGTTACTCCATAAATGGGGAGTTGAAGAAGTCTGTATCACTCTTGGAAGTGAAGGCTCTATAATTTATACAGACGGGAAATTCTATGACATTCCAGCCTATGAACCACATGAGACAGTAGATGCTACAGGATGTGGCGATACTTATTCTGCTGGATATCTTTATTGCCGCACACAAGGTCTTGATCCAGTAGCCAGCGGAAAGTTTGCCGCAGCAATGTGTACACTAAAACTTGAGCATAACGGACCTTTTGACCGTACTATTGAAGATATCAACGCATTGATCAAATAGCGGCAAAATTGATTTTAAAAATTCAATAGCCTGTTGATCTTTTCAACAACTTCTTCTTTGGATACTCTAGAAATACCTTCAGGAGCAACATGAAGTAAGATATCACCCAACTCTGCGGCCAGTTGCAGATCATGAGTAGAAAGAAGAATGGTCTTGTTCATGTCATGTGCCAACCGGCGAAGAAGTCTCATTACTTCGACCTTACTTGGAAAATCAAGGAAAGCTGTCGGTTCATCAAGAATTACAATAGGTGTCTGCTGAGCAAGAGCCCGTGCAATCATTACTTTCTGTCGTTCTCCATCACTCAAGCTATCTACCATCCGACCTTGCAACTTATTAATTGATATTAAAGACATAGAACGAGTAACTATTGCCTTATCCTTAGAAGAAAGTCGCCCCCAAAATCCTGTATAAGGTGCACGCCCCATTGCTACAAGATCATCTACTATCATATTATGAAGACGCGGATGTTCCGTAAGTACGATACCAATATGACGCGAAAGTTGTTTTTCAGTATAGTCCTCCACAAGTTTGTTTTCAATGTACACTCTACCCGAGATTTCAGGTAACAGCCCAGATAATGTCCGGAGAAAAGTAGACTTGCCAATCCCATTAGCTCCTAGCAGGCAAACCAGCTCACCTGCATGGAACGATAGATTGATATCGCTCAAAACAGCATATACACCTTTTTTCTGTTTATAGCCGACAGTGAGATGTTCTAACCGTATCGTTTCATTTTCCATTTATGTGCAAAGATACTAAAAATCTTTTTGCCATCCTATCCCTTCTCTTATCTTTTTAGTACCTTTGCACTCACTATGACTCAGCAAGAATCTCCCATACAATCACTGATGCGTCAAAAAACTCTCCTGCAAATAGAATACTACACTGAGAAAGAGACGTTCCGAAAACAGACAGAATCAATGGGTATTGCCAGAAAAGTAAAGCGTGGTGATGCTTGGTTTCCAATCCGCACTGGTAAGAGCTTTTACAACTCACTTAATCAGAGCACCTTGGAGATATATCGCACCAATGATGAAGGAATAGAGCATAATTTCGAATTCGGACGATCTTTAGCTTTTTTTGAAGTAAAGTCTGACGGTACAATTCACTATTTTAATTTTACTTGTACTGTGAGCTATGTAGAAGGAGACCGCATGGTGATTATCATTCCTGACAGAAATAACATCCTTGATGTCCAAGCACACACAAACCCTGTAGGCGTACAACTATTCTTCGATGAAAGCAGCTATAAACTCATGTTCGACGGACTTGATAGAGTTATCAAAGCCAAAGGCAACCGTCTGGCTTATCTACGTGACCTTTTCTATTCCAAGGCACATCCGGAGAAGTTTGCCTTTGCCCCGACAAAATTTCCATGGCTGAATTCATCACAGGAGAAAGCAGTGAATGAAGTTCTTTGGGCAAAGGATGTGGAAATTGTCCATGGCCCCCCTGGCACCGGTAAGACTACAACTTTAGTGGAAGCCATCAATGAAACTCTGATGCGAGAAAATCAAGTCATGGTATGTGCACAAAGCAATATGGCCGTAGACTGGATATGCGAAAAGCTCGTGGACAGAGGAATCAATGTACTCCGCATAGGCAACCCGACAAAAGTAAATGACAAGATGCTTTCTTTCACTTTTGAGCGTCGCTTTGAAGCTCATCCTGATTATCCACAACTATGGGCTATCAGAAAGGCAATAAGACAACTGAGAGGCCATCGCAAAAGTCACGACGAGAACTACCATCAAAAAATCGACCACCTCAAAGCCCGTGCTGCAGAAATAGAAATCCATATCAATGCAGAGCTTTTTAATGAAGCTCGTGTTATTGCATCTACCCTTGTAGGATCAGCTAACCGCATTCTCGAAGGGCAAAAGTTTGGCACACTCTTCATTGATGAAGCTGCACAAGCCCTTGAAGCCGCTTGCTGGATACCGATCCGCAAAGCAACAAGAGTCATTTTTGCCGGAGATCACTGCCAGTTGCCGCCAACCGTAAAGAGCCTGGCAGCTCTAAAGGCGGGACTCGGCAAAACGCTTATGGAGCGCATTGTAGAAAACAAGCCGGAAGCGGTAACCCTTCTGAAAACACAATATCGCATGAATGAAGATATCATGCGTTTCTCTAGCGATTACTTCTATCATGGAGAAGTAGAAACGGCACCACAGATAAAATATCGTGGTATTTTAGATTATGATGATCCCATAGTATGGATCAATACAAGCGAAATAGAGACCGAGCCTGATGAACCGGACTTCAAGGAACAGTTTGTAGGCGAAAAATTTGGACGCATAAACAGAGGTGAAGCAGAACTCACACTTCAAAAGTTAGAAGAATACTGCAAGAAAATAGGCAAACAGCGTATCCTTGAAGAAAAAATTGATGTGGGTATCATATCACCTTATCGTGCACAAGTACAATATCTCCGCAAACTTCTTCATAAAAAAGAATTTTTCAAACCATACCAAAAACTCATCTCTGTGAATACCGTAGATGGATTCCAAGGGCAAGAACGCGATATCATCCTTATCTCTATGGTAAGAGCTAATGACAATGGGCAAATAGGCTTTTTGCGTGATCTGAGAAGAATGAACGTCGCAATTACCCGTGCAAGAATGAAACTCATTATTCTGGGAAATGCAGAAACAATGACAAAGCATCCTTTCTATAAGCAATTATGGGACTATATACAAAAAGTTGATAATAAGGAGTAAAATTCAAAAAATGAATAATACTAATGATATGACAGTTGGTCTTCCTACCAAGGGGATCATCCGTTTTGCATTACCACTCATCGCAGGATATATTTTGCAACAGATGTATCAAATCATCGATGCCGCTATTGTAGGCCGTTGGATAGGTGTAAGTGCACTCGCTGCCGTAGGAGCATCAAGCAGTATTATGTTTCTTATTCTTGGTTTTTGCAATGGAAGTTGTGCGGGATTCGCCATACCTATAGCACAAGCCTTTGGAGCTAAAGACTACACGAAGATGCGCTCCTATGTGAGCAATGCACTTCGCATTGGCATCGTTTTTGCTTTTATCATCACACTCCTTTCTTGTCTCTTCTGTGAAAAAATCCTGAGACTTGTCAATACTCCGGCCGATATTCACCACAACGCATATATCTTTCTTTTTCTACAATTTCTTGCCATCCCGTTCACCATATTCTATAATATGCTGGCAGGATTTATACGGGCACTGGGAAATTCAAAAGAACCTTTCTATTTTCTTATCGCCTCATCACTACTCAATATCCTCCTTGATATCCTCTTTATATTGATCATCGGCATGGGTGTTGCTGGAGCTGGATGGGCAACTTTTCTCTCACAAGGCTTCGCCACATTCTGCTGTTACATCTATATTCGTAAAGAACTGAAAATACTTCATCCTCACGGCAAAGAAAGACAATATAGCAACAAGCGAATCTCCATTTTGCTCAATAACGGAGTTCCTATGGGACTACAATTCAGTATTACAGGTATCGGCATTATTATGCTCCAAAGTGCCAACAATGCCCTTGGTACCGTATATGTTGCAGCTTTCACAGCAAGTATGCGTATTAAATATCTCTTTACCTGTGTTTTTGAAAATATTGGTGTAGCTATGGCCACCTACTGTGGGCAAAATTTCGGTGCCCACAAAATGGATCGCATCAAGAAGGGGGTCTTCTCAGCCTTAAAAATCATGCTCTGCTACTTTGTTATCACCGTACTCATTATCTACCCCTTTGCAAATGACATGATGATACTCTTTGTCAACTCTGGTGAGAAAGTCGTTATTGATAATGCGGCTATGTTTATGCGTATTGCCAACTATTTCTATCCGGCTTTAGGCTTACTCACCATTCTGCGATACAGTATTCAAGGCTTAGGCTACAGTAACCTAAGTATGTTAAGTGGTGTAATGGAAATGATAGCTCGTTGCATGGTAAGTCTATGGCTGGTACCTACTTTCAGTTTTCTAGGTGTTTGCTATGGCGACCCTGTCGCATGGTGCATGGCTGACCTTTTTCTGATTCCAGCATTCATTGTCCTTTACCGGTTCCTCAAAAGAAAAATAATTACCACATAAAAATGAAACGGAACCATCAAGGGTACAAATTATATCATTAAAAAAATCACAAACAGACATGTTTGAAAAATTAAGTATATTAGTAAATGGCAGAATCAACAAGATAATTGGAATAATCCTCTTGCTCATTGCCGGATTCTCTTTTTCCCATCTCATTCCTCAATCGAGATGGGAAAAGGAAAACAGTGCTGCTCTTATCCGCCAATATACTGAATATCAACTGCAAGTAGGCGGCAAAAACATAATGATACTGAGTTCAGACACAACGGATTTTAAAGCTGCATGGATCAACAAATGGGTCATGTTACCTTCCTGTCATGGTTGTCTTGTCTCGTTCTTTCATGAAACACAACCGGCAGCATACACTCATCTGAAAAACTCAAAATTTATCACACAACTTAAAGACCAATTTAATAATCAATTAGATAGTCTCAGTTCAGAAGAAGACGAGTTGCATTATTATCTGCGCGTCCATGATGTAGAGGATGAAGGCTTTGGAGCCATCTCTGCTTTTAGCAATCATCTTGACTCTGTCATAGCCAAACTCAAACATGATATAAATATACTTGATAGCATCAAAGACAACACGACCATAAATATCCATGCTTATCGAAAGTATACAGCAATATATATTGACTCCCATGCAAAAATAAAAGAAGAACCTTGCAACATTGTCCGTTATTCTCATCTTGACAAATATCAGATTTTCCAGATTGAAAGCGAAAAAACGCCAAATTCAGTAGATATACTCAACCATCAGAAAAGTCTTAAAGATATACCGGATTATGTTTATACTCGCAAGTATGGTTCCGAAGGTAAGAAAGCCCTTTTACATGAATATCCCATAATATTTAACCACCACTGGAACAATGGATGGAAACTGACCGCAGGTCAATGGATATTCTGGAAAAATTATGATATCCAAGGCAAATGGAATTGTGATACCTTATATTATGGTATACGCAAAGATTCATTGGGAACTTACGTTGGTGAAATGAATCGCAATGCTATAGCACAAGGCTGGGGCAAATACTTTGCACCTCACCGCAGCTATTACGAGGGTACATGGAAAAATAACCGCCGTGAAGGTTTTGGATATTCCATTAAACCGCACCATAAAATTCGTGCAGGTGAATGGAAGAATGACCGCTATTATGGTGAACGAGTAAACTACACTTCGAATCGGATATATGGTATTGATATCAGTAAATACCAGCATCTTGCAGGACGCCGACTTGTAAGCATCAACTGGAAACAAGTAAAAATTATCGGTCTAGGACAACTAAGTCGGAAAAAGATAACAGGAACGATCAATTACAAAATATCCTTCGCCTATATTAAATCAACAGAAGGTCGTTCACTTTATAATACATTCTATCACACCGACTACACGCATGCTAAAGCTGCAGGCATCAAAGTGGGAACATATCACTACTTCTCCACCACATCTAGTGCCAGTCAACAGGCTTACTTCTTTTTGAAACATTCAATATTTCATTACGGAGACTTTCCACCTGTACTTGACGTTGAGCCTTTACCAAGTCAGATAAAAAAGATGGGAGGAATAAGTGAACTTTTTAACCGTATTCGAACCTGGCTATATATCGTGGAAAGAAAGACTGGCACGCGACCGATCTTATATATCAGCCAAATATTTGTTAATAGATATTTGCCCGCAGCACCAGATATCAGGCACAACTATCAGATATGGATTGCAAGATACGGTGAGTATAAGCCAGATGTTCGTCTTGCTTATTGGCAACTCTCGCCCGACGGAAGAGTAAAAGGCATACACGGAATAGTAGATATTAATGTCTTTAATGGATATCATGGAGAATTTGAAGACTTTATACATAGTTACTGTATTAAGTAGTATTTAATAATTTTTATTTTTATTATCTAAATTCTTTATCCTTTTAACGGATTTAAATATCTATAAACCAAATTAAAAGAGTACTTTTGCTGCAAATTTATATTAATTCACAACATTTGAGCAGAAGCATGAACAGGACCACCCTGATGATGTTAGCCATTAGCATAGTGTTAATGACTACGAGTTGTAAATCTTCAAAAGGAGAAAAGGATGACACTACGGTATATACCGTTACTACTCCAGAAGTTGCCACAACGTCAATTACCAAAGATTATGTAGCCAATATTCAATCGCAGAAAAATATTGAGATTAGAGCACAGGAACAAGGTATTCTGCAAGACATCTATGTAGACGAAGGGCAAACCGTAAAGGCGGGCCAGCCTCTTTTCCGTATTGCCATCATAGGTTCTGCCCAAGAAGTGGCTAAGTCTAAAGCAGAAGCAGAGCAAGCAAATATTGACTTGCAAAACACATCAAAACTAGTATCAAACAACATTGTTTCAAGAAACGCCAAACGAATGGCCAAAGCTAAATTAAGTGCAGCTTTAGCAGACTACAATATGGCAAGAATCCATCAACAACTAGCTGTGATTCATGCTCCATTCGCAGGTATCCTGGGAAGAATACCTAACAAGAGGGGCAGCCTTATCCAAAATGGTGATTTGCTTACTAATCTCTCGGATAACACGAATATGTTTATTTACTTCAATGTTTCCGAGCCTGAATATCTTGACTATCAGATGCATGTAGCTGAAAGGAGTAAACTTCCATTGAAGCTTATTCTTGCTAATGGAGAAACCTTCCCAACAAAAGGTTTCATTGAAAATATAGAAGGTGAATTCGATAGTGAAACCGGTAATATTCCATTCCGTGCAAAATTTGCCAACTATAGACATATTCTCCGTAATGGGGAAACGGGAACTGTAAGAATGAATATTCCAAAAAGAAATGCTATCATCATTCCTCAACAATCTACTTATGAACTACAGGATAAGAAATATGTCTTTATTGTTGACCATCATGGTTTTACACATGCCACTCCGGTCGAAATAGCCGATGAACAGCAAAATGTATATATCATTTCCAAAGGACTGAAAAGTACAGATCGAATTCTTGTAGATGGTGTACAAAAAGTTAAAGACGGCCAATTCATCAAGACTCGTTATAAAAGTCCTGTTGCAGTCATTTCATCTCTCCAGCTAAAAGCGAACTAATATGTTTAAGAAATTTATACGACGACCGGTTCTTGCCATCGTTATCTCTCTGATCATAACGTTAGTAGGAGTGATAGCTCTATTCCAACTACCTATTACCCAATTTCCATCCATTTCACCCCCTAAAGTAAATGTGGTAGCAGATTACCCCGGTGCCAACAACGAATTAACCATAAATTCTGTTGTCATCCCTTTGGAGCAAGCACTGAATGGTGTTCCTGGTATGAAATACATAGAGAGTAATGCAGGTAACGATGGTGAAGGCGAAATCAATGTTGTCTTTAATCTTGGTACAGATCCAAATGTTGATGCTATCAATGTACAGAATCGTGTATCAGCTGCAACCAATAAGCTTCCTGCTGCTGTAGTCCGCGAAGGTGTCAAGATATCACGAGAAGAGCCAAATATCCTTATGTATATCAACTTATACAGTGATGATCCTAAAGCCGACCAAAAATTTTTATTTAATTATGCAGACATTAACATCACTCCAGAACTGAAACGTATAGATGGTGTTGGTGATCTTGATATTCTTGGTACTCGAAACTATGCTATGCGTGTCTGGTTAAAGCCAGACAAATTGACGGCATATAAACTTTCTGCCGATGATGTCATTCAAGCTTTGGAAGATCAAAGTATCGAGGCCTCTCCAGGTAAACTAGGTGAGAGTGGTGGAAAACGCCCGGAAGCTTTTGAATACGTACTTAAATACCCCGGACGGTATACCACTCCTAAAGAGTATGGTGAAATCATTCTGAAATCAAATAGTAATGGACAATTTGTTCGTTTAAAAGATGTTGCGGATATTGACTTCGGCAGTGAAATGTATGATATCTACTCTACCCTTAATGGCAAACCGTCTGCAGCTATTACTTTGAAGCAATCTTATGGTTCCAATGCCAATCAGGTTATCAAGAACATAAAGCAGACTATGACAAAGCTGCAGAAAGATATGCCTAAAGGAATGCACTATGAAATCAACTATGATATCAGCCGTTTCCTCAATGCGTCTATGGATAAAGTGGTACACACTCTCTTTGAAGCCTTCATCCTCGTAGCTTTAGTAGTGTTTATTTTTCTAGGCGACTGGCGATCAGCACTTATTCCAATACTTTCCGTACCAGTATCATTGATTGGAACATTTTCTGTAATGATGGCTTTCGGAATAACGCTGAATATGATATCACTTTTTGCTCTCGTTATGGCAATTGGCATCGTAGTAGATGATGCCATTATCGTGATTGAAGCTGTCAATGTAAAGATAATAAATGATCATCTATCTCCGCTGGATGCGACTAATGCAGCTATGAAAGAGATTACAGGAGCTATCATCGCCGTAGCGCTTGTTATGGCTTCCGTATTCGTTCCTGTAGCCTTTATGGGTGGACCAGAAGGTGTGTTTTATCGGCAATTCTCTATAACGATGGCCACCTCTATCATACTCTCAGGATTCGTTGCACTGACACTTGTACCAGCTCTTTGTGCCTTGATTCTGACTAAAGAACAAGAAAACCATATTAAAGAGTCCTGGCTACAAAAAGCACTCAATAAATTTAATCATGGTTTTAACAAAGGTATTGGTGGATATCGAAAAATACTGGAGCGAACAGTAAGTCGCAAGATGATTACCCTACCATTGCTATTAGCTTTTTGTGCTATTGCCTATTTTATCAGCAATCATCTACCATCAGGCTTTATTCCTGAAGAAGACCAAGGAATGATTTATGCCGTTATAGAAACACCTCCTGGGTCTACCATTGAGCGAACAAATAAAGTAGCCCATCAACTATTGGACATTGCTGAACACGAAGATGGTGTGGAAAATGTATCCTCTCTGGCTGGCTATGAAATCCTCTCTGAAGGTACAAGTGCTAACTCTGGTTCTTGCCTGATCAACCTAAAGGACTGGGGCGATCGAAAACATACTGCTAAAGAGATTATCACTGATCTCGAACATAAATGCCAGTCAATAACAGGTGCGAATATTGACTTTTTCCAACCACCATCGATTTCAGGATACGGTGCTGCATCAGGTTTCGAACTTCGATTGCTTGACAAAACTGGAAATAACGACTACCATCAGATGGAACAAGTAAGCAAAAACTTTGTCAGTGCACTGAACAAACGACCGGAAATCGGATCTGCTTTTACGTTCTATTCGGCTAGTTTTCCTCAATACATGCTGCGGGTAGATAATGATATTGCAGAACAGAAGGGTGTAACATTAGGTTCCGCTATGGACAATCTCTCAACATTAGTTGGTTCTGACTATGAAACAGGCTTTATCCGCTTTGGTAAACCTTACAAGGTCATTGTTCAGGCTGAGCCTCAATATAGAGCATTCCCGGCAGACATCACAAAATTGTCTGTAAAAAACAATCAAGGAGAAATGGTACCATACTCCGATTTCATGCATCTCCAAAAAGTATATGGTATGAGTGAAATTACTCGCCATAATCTTTATAACTCCGCAGAAGTGAGTGGTTCACCAGCACCAGGACACAGTAGTGGTGAAGCCATTAAAGCCATAGAAGAGGTTGCAGCAAAGAATCTGCCTCACGGATTCGATTATGACTGGGCTGGCATTTCTAAGGATGAGGTTGGACAAGGTAATCAAGCCGCCATTATCTTTGTAATATGCCTGCTTTTCGTCTACTTAATATTGTCAGCTCAATATGAAAATTTCATTTTGCCATTGCCTATCATTACTTGTCTGCCTGCCGGCATTGCTGGTGCATATCTTTTCTTGAAATTAGCAGGATTGGAAAATAACATCTATGCTCAGGTAGCATTAGTCATGCTGATAGGTTTGTTAGGTAAGAATGCCGTACTGATGGTAGAATACTCCGTACAAAGGCATAATTTAGGCATGGGATTGAGAAAATCTGCGATTGAAGGGGCTGTAGCCCGTTTTCGCCCTATTCTAATGACATCCATTGCCTTTGTAGCAGGTCTATTGCCTTTGGTTGTAGCCACCGGCCCTGGCGCCATTGGTAACCGTACTATTGGAACAGCCTCTGTAGGTGGTATGGTTATAGGTACCTTATTCGGTCTTATCCTTATTCCTGGGCTCTACTACATTTTTGGCAAAATGGCTGATAAGGTAAAAATGGTCAGATATGAACGTAACAAGCCTTTAACAGAAGAAAAAGATAAAAAGTATAAGAAGTGAAAACAAAAGATATACGATTTACGAGTCTGATTCTATCAGTTACATTGTTAGTACTGTCAGGCTGCAAGACTCCACACAGCACTTTGCTCAATGATGCTGTTAAGGCTCAGCTGCCGGAGCATTATAACGCCGACAGTACCAGTGCATCAACAGTTCATACAGGAATCACCCCTTGGCGTCAGTTCTTTACAGATTCAACGCTTGTATCACTCATTGACACAGCACTGATTAATAATCAGGATTTAAGAATCACCCTACAGCAAATTGCAGAAGCCAAAAGTGATATACTCTATCATGAAGGGACACTATTACCTAGTGTTACGGCAGGAGTCGGTATTGGCATGAGCAAGCCAGGACGATATACTAGTGAAGGAGCAGGTAATGCAACCACAGATATTGAGCCGGGAAAATCCATGCCTAATCTATTGATGGACTATTATCCGGAGTTAACTGGTGACTGGGAAATTGATCTTTGGCACAAATTAAGTACTCAGAAGAAAGCTGTCGTTGAGAAATATCTTGCTTCTGTAGAAGGCCGTAATACCGTTTTATCATCCCTAATTGCCCAAATAGCCAGTAACTATTATCAATTACTGGCTCTTGACAATCAACTTGATTTGATGCACAAGTATATAGACCTCCAAAAAAAAGCTGTAGAAATAGCAAAAATTCAAAAACAGGCTGATGCCGATACAGAACTCGCCGTACAGAAATTTGAAGCTGAGCTTGCCAAAGCCCGTTCCGATGAATATACGATACGTCAGGAAATCACAGAAACAGAAAATTCCATCAACCTGCTACTTGGAAGGTATCCAACAAAGATACCTCGTAATAAAAAAGATTTTCTGTCTTTGAATCTCAAACAAGTCACAACAGGTATTCCATCAGAACTGCTTCTTAATCGCCCGGACATCCGTCAGGCTGAACATGAATTAGCTGCAGCCAAATGGAATGTAGAGGCTGCACGTAAGGAGTTTCTGCCTTCACTTGATATTTCAGCAACCCTTGGACTAGATGCCTTTAATCCAGCTTATCTTACTAGAGTACCAAAGTCACTAGCCTTCAGCATTGTTGGAGGACTTACCGGACCTATTATCAATCGCAAAGCTATCCAGGCAAATTTTCAAAGTGCTGATGCTCAGCAAATAGAAGCTTTGTATGAATATGACAAAACGCTGATTACAGCCTATTCTGAGGTATGTGATCTGATGTCAAAAATCAATAATCTGGATAAATATTATCAATTGAAAAATGAAGAATCTGTGACACTGGACAAGTCGGTAGAAGTGGTAAGACAACTTTATCTCAACGGAAAAGCAGACTATCTTGACGTCCTCATGGATGAGAGGGATGCACTTGATGCAAAAACAGAATTAATAGAAGCCAAGCAACAACAACTTTCCAATCTAGTAAACATATACAAGAGTCTGGGAGGTGGTTGGCAATAAAGCTGTTTCCCCAAACTTAAACATATATTACAAGAATCCTTTAAAATTCAGAAATCCTTCTATCCATCGAGGTTTTGTCTCTAAATCTTCTATATGAGGATTAGAGACAGAAAGCCCTATGAGACGAATGGGATGATTGGCATCATAACTGATCATTGCCAGCATTTGCTTGGCAAGAGGAAGTATGGTATCCTTCTTACTAAGTATTCTGCCTTGGGTTATGCTTCTTGTCACTTGAGTAAAGTCACCATATTTTATCTTTAAAGTCAGTGTTTTCCCACAAAAATTGTCCTTGGCAATACGTTCTACTAATTCTAATACGGTATGATACAGTTCTATAATAATCGTAGAGCGAATACTTATATCTTCAAGAAAAGTACGCTCGCAGCCTACTGATTTACGTATACGTTCACTGACAACAGGGCGTTCATCAACACCTCGTGCGAAATTATAAAATATTGGTCCTGCCTTGCCAAACAATTCCTGAAGATGGGCTTGGGAGCACTGCCGTAACTGCAAGCCATTATAGATTCCCACACGATGCATTAATTGGGCTGTTTTAGGACCAACACCCCAGAATTTCTCTATTGGCAACTGTGCAATGAAGTCAAGAGCTTCATCCGGACGAATAACACAAAGTCCATCCGGTTTATTATAATCTGAAGCTATTTTAGCCAGAAATTTATTATAAGAGACCCCGGCGGAAGCTGTCAAATGAAGCTCTTCTTTGATACGTTGCTTAATTAGCTTGGCTATATCTGTTGCCTTTTCTATCTTCTTCTTGTTTTCTGTGACATCTAAGAAAGCCTCATCAATGCTGAGTGGTTCTATTTTATCAGTATATTCATAAAAGATAGTTCGAATCTGCTGCGATATCTTCCCATAGTAACCATGTTCACTCGCCACAACAACGAGTTGAGGACACAGGCGCTTGGCCATCTGCATTGACATGGCAGAGTGGACTCCAAATTTACGGGCCTCATAACTAGCTGTAGACACGACACCTCTCTCACGGTCATGTCCGACAGCTACGGGTTTCCCTTTCAATTCAGGATGATCACGCTGTTCCACACTTGCAAAAAAAGCATCCATATCAATATGTATGATCTTTCGTCCTTTCATAGATGCAAAAGTACAAAAAAGAATAGATTATCTCAATTTTTTTATGTAGTTTTGCAGTCAAATTCGAATTTATATTTTGCAACCGGTATGAAAATTGAAAATCAAATCAGCAACGCTGTCTTGGCGGCAGTAAAAGAGCTATATGGACAAGAAGTATCAGAAAAAATGGTACAGCTGCAAAAAACACGCAGTAATTTTGAAGGGAATCTTACTCTTGTAGTATTTCCATTTTTAAAAATATCCAAAAAGAAACCAGAAGACACTGCACAGGAAATCGGAGATTACCTAGAGCATAATTGTAATGCTATTGCATCTTTTAATGTCGTTAAAGGGTTCCTCAATCTTTCTATCGCATCTGCAGCCTGGATCAGTTTACTGAATGATATCAATGCCGATCCTTCTTTTGGAGAAAAAAAAGCTACAGGAAACAGCCCGCTCGTCATGATAGAGTATTCTTCTCCAAATACCAATAAGCCACTTCATCTAGGGCATGTACGCAATAACCTGTTAGGTTGGTCACTGGCAAAGATCATGGAAGCCAACGGAAATAAGGTCATTAAGACAAATATTGTCAACGACCGTGGCATACATATTTGTAAAAGTATGCTGGCATGGTTAAAATGGGGTAACGGCATCACTCCAGAAACAAGTGGAAAGAAGGGGGATCATCTTATCGGTGATTTTTATGTAGCCTTCGACAAGCACTACAAAAAAGAATGTGCTGAACTTGAAAAACAGTACATCACTGAAGGCATAAGTGAAGAAGAAGCTAAAAAGAAAGCAGAACAAGAAGCTCCGCTGATAAAAGAAGCTCATGAGATGCTTGTAAAATGGGAAAACAATGATCCTGAAGTCCGGGCACTATGGCAGAAAATGAACTCTTGGGTTTATGCTGGTTTTGATGAAACCTATAAGGCTCTGGGAGTAAAATTTGACAAGATTTATTATGAATCAAATACTTACCTTGAGGGAAAGAAAAAAGTAGAAGAAGGGTTGGAAAAAGGACTCTTTTACCGCAGACCAGACAATAGCGTATGGGCTGACCTGACGAAAGACGGTCTTGATGAGAAACTGTTACTGCGTTCAGACGGCACTTCAGTCTATATGACCCAGGATATTGGTACAGCAGAAATGAGATTCAATGACTATCCTATTGACAAGATGATCTATGTGGTAGGCAATGAACAGAACTATCATTTTCAGGTACTCTCAATTCTTCTTGACCGCTTAGGTTTTAAATGGGGGAAAGACCTTGTACATTTCTCTTATGGCATGGTAGAACTGCCTAACGGCAAAATGAAAAGCCGTGAAGGGACAGTTGTTGATGCCGATGAACTTATTGCCGAAATGATCAAAGATGCCAGAGACACCTCCGATGAACTTGGCAAATTCAAGGATATGTCAGAGAATGAAAAAGATGAGACAGCCCGTATTGTTGGACTTGGAGCTCTCAAATACTTTATTCTAAAGGTTGATGCCCGCAAAAACATGCTGTTCAATCCGGCAGAAAGTATTGATTTCAATGGCAACACCGGACCTTTTATCCAGTATACTTATGCCCGTATCCGCAGTATCATGCGTAATGCAAAAGAGCAAAGCATCACTATTCCCGCTTCTCTCCAGGATCAGGCTCCTCTCAACGACAAGGAGATTGAACTCATACAAAAGATGAATGATTTTGCCACAACTGTAAATGAAGCTGGTATAAACTGCTCTCCAAGTGGCATTGCCAACTATTGCTATGAATTGACAAAAGATTTTAATCAGTTCTATCATGACTACAGTATTCTCAAAGCAGATACTGAGGAAGAAAAGATCACTCGTCTTGTCATTGCCCAGAATATAGCAAAAATCATCAAAAATGGTATGGATCTTTTAGGCATTGAAGTACCAGAAAGAATGTAAAGCAGTGAAAAAAAACGAGCTTCAAAATCCACCAGACTGGCGACATGATACAATTTTGCCTTTACCAAATGAGGTAAAGGCAAACGCATGGGCTGTCGATGCTGCCTGCAGCGGCAACCCTGGCCCGATGGAATATCAGGCTGTCGATCTTACGACCGGGCTGCAGGTTTTTCATTTCGGTCCTGTCCACGGCACCAACAATATTGGTGAATTTCTGGCTATTGTCCATGCCTTGGCTTTAATGGAAAAGAAGGGCATCAAGGACAAAGCAATCTATTCAGACAGTTACAATGCCATTCTCTGGGTAAACAAGAAAAAATGCAAGACTAAACTGGAGCGCAATGCCAAGACCGATCCTCTATTTACTATTATTGCACGGGCTGAGTACTGGCTCCAAACTCACCCGGTTTCAACTCCCATATTCAAATGGGAAACTCAAAAATGGGGTGAATGTCCTGCTGATTTTGGAAGAAAGAAATAAGTTCCTTATTTCGAAATCTGTTTCTTTATTGTCTCTCGTAAATGGTAATTGTATTCCCGTCAATCAACTGCTGATTTAAAATATTAACGCAAACGGGGACTTGAGGAGCTTTAATACCTTTTGCGATAGTCTTTGTCGTTGTTTCTACCCTTATTTCATCCCAATAATTATTCTCAAGAAAAGACCGCAAGGTCTTGGCTCCCCCCTCGACCAGAAGACTTTGCTTATTTTCTTCATAAAGATGACTAAGAACAGAAGGAATATCTGTAAACTGCACAAAGCCATTCGGAACATTCTGATTACTATGACTTAATAAAATTCGCTCAGGTGATGGGCCACTCCATTCACGGACATTAAGTTGTGGATGATCACACTCCAATGTACCTCTTCCAATTAAAACCGCATCATTTTCAGCACGAGTCTGATGGACGAGCATCTTTGTATAAGAAGTAGAAACAAACAGTTGCTGAGCTTCTCCTAACTCATTTTTACTACCCATGAACCCGTTTGCAGTCTGTGCCCATTTTAATATAATATAAGGGCGATGCTCAGTATTGAAAGTCATAAATCTTTTATTAACCTCCTTACATTCCCGTTCAAGGACACCTACCGTCACCTCAATACCTGCATCACGGATTTTTTTCACGCCTCTGCCCTGCACTTTTGAAAAAGGATCAATGCAGCCACAGACTACACGATGCACCCCTTTATGTACAATTAAATCAGCACAAGGAGGTGTTTTACCATAATGCGAACAAGGTTCTAGACTTACATAAATTGTAGCATTCGGCAAAAGAGACTCATCTTCTGGACGTACTGAAGCAAAAGCATTCACTTCCGCATGCCCTTCTCCACATTTTGCATGATATCCTTCACCAATAATTTGCCCGTCCTTAGATACTATCACGGCTCCTACCATTGGGTTAGGCTTAGCATTTTGCATACCATTTTTCGCCAGCTGAATACAACGGCGCATATACATTTCATCTATCGTTTCTTGGTCCATATCTTTATTTTTATTACTTTTGCACTATCAGGGAAAAAAGAGTTTTCTACGTGAGACTATGACTTATCAACAACTTTGGAAAAGACTTACCTCATTATATACTGTAGACGAAGCCCAGGCTATCATCAGGACAGTACTAGATATCCGCTACGGAATGTCGCTGACAGACATTGCCATCGGCAAAGTTAACGAATTATCTGCAGAAGAAAAAGATCAACTCGAGAAAATTGTCAGACGATTGGAGACGGGCGAGCCTGTTCAGTATATTTTAGGAGAAACTGTATTCAACGGTAGAACATTTCATGTGGAACAGGGTGTACTGATACCAAGACCGGAAACGGCTGAGCTCTTACAATATATACCATCCTATCCTACTCTACAACAGACAACAGAGGGAGAAATAAAAACACCTAAAACAAATATCAGGCATTTTCTTGATATTGGTACAGGCTCAGGATGTATAGCCATTTCTGCAGCTTTAGAGCATCCTGAAGCAGAAGTCTCAGCCTGGGACATTTCTGAAGAAGCTCTAAAAACAGCAAGAAACAATGCTCAACAACTAGGTGCAAAAATAAACTTTAAATGCCAGGATGCACTCCAGGCCCCTTCAGGAGATACAGAGTTATGGGATGTTATTATCAGTAATCCGCCTTATATAATGCAAAAAGAGCAAAAGGACATGGAAAAGAATGTACTTAATTATGAACCAAGTATAGCACTTTTCGTTCCGGATGATGATCCTCTATGTTTCTATACAGCTATTGCGCACTATGCCCATCATGCATTGAAACAGCATGGCATCCTGCTTTTTGAAATTAACCCTCTCTGTAACAAGGACATGAAAGATATGCTCAAGCAGGAAGGTTTTCTTAATACAGATTTTTTTCCTGATACCTTCGGAAAATTGAGGTTTACTAAATCCATCAAAAGATGAAACAGATAACAGAACAACAAGCCCTGTCCAAATTGACGGCTCTTTGCTCACAGTCGGAGCATTGTTCACAAGATGCATTAGAAAAAATGCAAAAATGGGGACTCACCAAAGAAGCCCAGGCTCGCAATATGGCTTATCTGATTCAAGAAAAATATATAGACGACAACCGGTTTGCTCTTTTTTTTATCAACGATAAAATAAAATATAATCAATGGGGAAGGCGAAAAATAGAACAGGCTCTTTATGTCAAGCATATTTCCAAAGACATTTCCGATCCTATATTCGAAGGAATACCTGATGAGACGTATCTTGAAGTTCTTCGTCCACTACTTAAGAACAAGCATAAAAATATTCATGCAAAAAATGAATATGAACTCAATTTAAAACTTATCAAATTTGCTCTGGGCAGAGGATTCAGTATCGATTTAATCAAACAATGTCTTGATAATATTGAAGAGATTCCTGATAATGACTTCTAAAAAACAGAGAGAGATTAAAAAACAATGGCAAGTATATTAGGATGCATCATTGATCTTATCGCACCGCGGAAATGTGAACTTTGTGGACGACGGCTACATGCTGACGAACAAGTCATCTGCACAAACTGCAACATTGATTTACCACGCACTAATTTTTCCCGCCAGCCTTATGATAATGAAATGGCCAAAAGTTTCTGGGGACGCATTCCTATAGAAAAAGCTGCAGCCCTCTTCTACTATCAAAGTCATGCTCCTGCCAGTAAAATTATTTATGAACTGAAATACCATAACCATCCTTCCATAGGCTATCAAATGGGAAAAATGACAGCAATGGAATTCTGTAAAGATAAATTCTTTGATGGTATTGACGTTATATTTCCTGTACCCTTATCCTTAAAGCGCAAGTTGACACGAGGCTATAACCAAAGTATGGAAATTGCCAAAGGAGTAAATATTATTACAAAGATACCTATTGATGAAAAACTTGTAAAGCGAACCAAGTTCAAGAGCAGTCAGACCCACAAGAGTCGTTGGGGAAGAGCAGAAAACGTAAAAGGTCTCTTCCGGCTTGTACATCCAGAAAGAGCCAAAGGCAAACATATTCTTATCATTGATGACATCTGCACAACCGGAGCTACAATTATCTCTTGCGCACAGGAACTTATCAAAGCCGGAAACATTAAAATCAGTGTTCTCACACTGGGATATACCAAGAACTAAAGGCTTCCTAAGAAAAAGGTTAATTACTTTTAACTTTACAGTGAGTTATAAAAGCTAAAAGAATTGTATCTTTGCACAAGTATATATTATTAATCCTATTCTTAATTATGGATAAGTTAAAAAAAGTTTTTGCTTCCAAATTATTGAAAATCAAAGCTATCAAGCTTCAGCCAAATAATCCTTTCACATGGGCATCCGGCTGGAAGTCTCCCTTCTATTGCGATAACCGTAAGACTTTGTCTTATCCTGACCTTCGTAGTTATGTCAAACTAGAGCTTACTCATGCCGTGCTGGAGTTCTTCCCTGAAGCTGAAGCCGTTGCTGGTGTGGCTACGGGTGCCATAGCACAGGGACAGTTGGTAGCTGATGAACTTAATTTACCTTTCGTTTACGTAAGAAGCAAACCTAAAGATCATGGACTGGAAAACCTGATTGAAGGAGAGCTGAGACCAGGAATGAAAGTTGTTGTCATCGAAGATTTAATCTCTACCGGTGCATCTTCATTAAAAGCTGTAGAAGCGATACGAAAGGACGGCTGTGATGTAATCGGCATGGTTGCCTCTTTCACTTATGGTTTCCCTGTGGCTAAAAAAGCTTTTGAAGATGAGCACGTCAAGCTGGTTACTCTGACCGATTATGAGCATGTTGTTGATGAAGCTCTAGAAACAGGCTATATCAAAGAAAATGATGTTGAATTGCTTCATGACTGGCGCAAGGATCCTGCTAACTGGAATAAATAATCGGAAAGTAAACAAAAAATATGAGTACTAAATTCGAGAGTTCAACCAAGCAGATTCCACACTCACAGGAATGTGTTTACCGTACACTTAGCGATCTAAACAACATCGGCAAAGTAAAAGATAAGATTCCTTCTGACAAAATTCAGGATCTCACTTTTGGCACTGATTTCATTTCCATCAAAGCTCCTATGGTCGGTAATATTAAAATGAGAATCATTGACCGTGAGGAACCTAAGACAATTAAGTTTGAAACAGAAAACAGCCCTGTTCCTTTCAATTTTTGGATTCAGCTGCTTCCTGTAACAGAAGAATCCTGCAAAATGAAGCTGACTATCAAGGCCGACTTAAATCCTTTTATTAAAGGGATGGTAAAAAAGCCACTTCAGGAGGGCATTGAGAAAATAGCAGATGTTCTGGCTATTATTCCGTACGAAGATTAAAACAGTTTCAACATGTGGACGGGGAATTCTTAAAATAGAATAATATGGCAAATAAACTCTGGGAAAAGAATTTTGAAGTAAACAAAGAAATAGAGAAATTTACTGTCGGCCGTGACCGGGAAATGGACCTTTATCTCGCCAAGTACGATGTATTGGGATCAATGGCTCATATCACCATGCTGGAAACCATCGGCTTGCTGACTAAGAAAGAGCTGGACATTCTGCTAAAAGAATTAAAAAATATATACTTTATTTGTGAACGAGGAGAATTCTTCATCAAAGATGGTGTGGAAGACGTCCATTCTCAAGTAGAGCTTATGCTCACCAGTAAGTTGGGAGATCTGGGTAAAAAAATCCACAGCGGCCGTTCTCGCAATGATCAGGTACTGGTAGACTTGAAACTCTTCACACGCCATGAACTGAAAGATATTGTAGACGGAGTTAAAATTCTTTTTGATGAGCTTATACAGAAAAGCAACCAGTATAAAGAGATCTTGATGCCGGGATACACCCATCTTCAAATTGCTATGCCTAGTAGTTTTGGCTTGTGGTTTGGAGCCTATGCAGAGAGTCTCGTTGATGACATGACATTTCTCCAAGCGGCTTATAAGATCACAAACCGTAACCCTTTAGGGAGTGCGGCCGGCTATGGCAGCAGTTTCCCGCTTAACCGCACCCTTACCACAAAACTATTAGGGTTTGACAGTATGGACTATAATGTCATCTATGCACAGATGGGACGAGGAAAAATGGAACGCAACGTTGCTTTTGCCTTGGCCACAGTAGCAGGAACACTTGCCAAAATGGCTTTCGATGCCTGCATGTTCAACTGCCAGAACTTCGGTTTTATCAAACTTCCTAAAGAATGTACGACAGGTTCCAGTATCATGCCACATAAGAAAAACCCTGATGTATTTGAATTGATTCGTGCAAAAAGTAATAAAATTCAGAGCTTGCCACAACAGATCATGCTTATCATGAATAATTTGCCTTGCGGTTACTTCCGCGACCTGCAAATTATTAAGGAAGTATTTCTCCCGGCCTTCAATGAGCTCAAAGATTGTCTGAAGATGACTGCCTACATTATTAACAAGATGGAAGTAAACGATCATATCTTAGACAATCCGATGTATGATCCGATGTTCTCCGTAGAAGAAGTAAACAAACTGACAGCTTCAGGAATGCCTTTCCGCGATGCTTATAAAAAAGTAGGATTGGAAATTGAAGCAGGAACTTTTCATGCCTGCAAAGATATTAACCATACTCATGAAGGGTCTATCGGCAACCTTTGCAATGATAAAATTCAAGCTCTGATGGATATGAATATTTCTGATTTTCATTTTGAGAAAGTCGATGAAGCAGAAAAGGCTCTTCTAAAATAGAAGACCTTTGATTTTTCTAAAGGGACAATTATGACAGAAAAACGGTTTTTAAAGAATTTACTATTTCCATTCTGTTCTATTCTTATGTTGCTCCTAAATTCATGCAATACTGATTATGAATACACGAGTAATCCATGTTTTTTGATCTATGACAACAGCGTACATCAAAATTCAGTCATCGCAAGTGCCATGACCACTTATTCTGGTGTATTTGTTACGATATCCAAGACTATCAAATCAGGAGCAGCCTATTATCATTTCACAAGTAATCAGGGCACTTCCGCAGATGTGCCTTTCAATGCCATTGACCAGAAACGCAGTCTCATCCTAGGCTACAACAATGGTATTATCGTCGGATATGGCAATTCTATTGATGGAATATTCTTTGCCTACGATTTGCAATGTCCCAACTGTTACAATTCCAATATTCTTCCTTCCAGGAACTATCCACTGAATGTATCAGCTAATGGTATTGCCACTTGCAACACATGCAAACGAAAATATGACCTCAATAATCGAGGCTTGATTATTTCAGGAGACAAGGGGGATAAACTGACACGATATTACTGTACAACGACAGGTGCCTATGGCATATTGACCGTGAATTAATATATTAAAATGTGTAAATTCATTTGGTAAATTAAAGAATTAGTCCTATCTTTGCATTCGCTTAATCGCGGAAATAGCTCAGTTGGTAGAGCGCGACCTTGCCAAGGTCGAGGTCGCGGGTCCGAGTCCCGTTTTCCGCTCACTTTCCTTAAAAAGACAGAGCCGCAATGGTGGAATTGGTAGACACGAGGGACTTAAAATCCCTTGGCCAGTAATGGCTGTGCGGGTTCGAGTCCCGCTCGCGGCACTCTTCTTTTTTTGAATCTTTTATGTTATGAAAAAGATCTATTATCTATATTACTTTCTTGTCATTTTCTTTTTACTTACTTCATGTGGTACCAGAAGTGGCCATTTCAAGATTGAAGGCAAATTATTGCATATTAATCAAGGTGAATTTTATGTATACAGCCCTGACGGATTAATAGAAGGAATGGATACGATCAAAGTACAAGGCGGTGATTTTGCTTTTGAAATACCTTGTGAGAAAGAAGGGACGCTGATGATTGTCTTTCCTAATTTTTCTCAACAGCCTGTCTTTGCACAATCCGGAAAGAGTGTAGATATTGAAGCCGATGCATCTCACTTGAAAGAAATTCAAGTGAAGGGGACAAAGGCTAATGAATTAATGAACAAATTTCGCCAGCAGATTCTCAGCGCCTCTCCTCCCGAAATTAATCATTACGCAGAACAGTTTATTCAAGATCATCCCGAATCTATTGTCAGTACTTATTTAGTTCGACAATACTTTATCGATAGTCCTGTTCCCGATTACAATAAGGCTCATACCCTGCTTCAACGGATTGAGGCTGCTCAACCCGATAATGGATACGCCAAACAAATGAATATGGCTATTGAAAATCTTAAAGCAAGTGGCATTGGAAGTATTCTTCCACACTTTACCTCTACAGATATCAATGGTAAAATGATCACAAGTTCATCACTATTATCAGCACCCTATGCCGTGATCAGCGTATGGGGGACATGGAATTTTGACAGTGAAGATATACAGCGCTTTCTCAAAACAAAGCAAAGGGCATCCAAAGGACAATTACAGCTCCTCAGCATTAATATTGATGCAAACAAACGAGATTGTTTAAGCGCTATAAAAAGGGACTCCATCACTTGGCCGAACATCAATGACGGTGAAATGTTTACCGGGCAAACGATAAAATCTTTAGGGCTCACAGCTATACCCGGAAATATTATTCTGCAAAAAGGAAAAGTTATTGCCAGAAATCTTAAACCACAGGAATTGCGCGACAGACTGAATGAAATGATCAAATAAGAAAGGATAAAAATTGCTTGTTAAAACTTACTGCGCCGCAGTAAACGGGCTGGAAGTTACTACTGTAACAATCGAAGTAAGCCTCAACAGAGGTGTAATGTATCATTTAACAGGACTCGGCGATGAAGCCGTTCGAGAAAGCAAAGACAGGATTTCTGCAGCCTTACAATATTCCGGATACCGCTTTCCTATTGCTGATATTACAGTAAACATGGCACCTGCAGATCTAAGAAAAGAGGGAAGTAGTTTTGATTTACCTCTTGCTATAGGAATCCTTGCAGCCAATAAAAATATTCCGGATACCCATCTTAACGAATATATGATTATCGGAGAACTAAGTCTTGACGGAACCTTACAACCGGTAAAAGGCATCCTGCCTGTTGCCATCCGTGCCAGGGCTGAGCATTTCAAGGGACTTATCGTACCAGAAGCCAACGTCAGAGAAGCAGCTGTTGTGGATAAGCTTCAGGTCTATGGCATGAAAAATCTCTTCGAAGTTATACAATTTCTTTGTGATAAACAATTATTCAGGCCTACTGTCATTGATACACGGAAGGAATTCTACAAACATCAGACGAATACAGACCTCGATTATGCTGATGTAAAAGGACAGGAAAATGTAAAACGCGCTCTTGAGGTAGCTGCAGCAGGAGGACATAACATGATTATGATCGGTCCTCCGGGAAGTGGAAAATCAATGATGGCTAAGCGGCTGCCTACTATACTGCCACCTCTTACCCTTGCAGAAAGCCTGGAGACAACTCAGATTCACTCCATCGCCGGTAAACTGTCCAGAAACACATCACTCATTGCACAGCGTCCGTTCCGCGCTCCTCATCATACCATCTCTGAAGTTGCTCTCGTCGGTGGTGGATCAACCCCTATGCCTGGAGAAATCAGTCTTGCCCATAATGGTGTCCTTTTTTGTGATGAATTACCGGAATTTAACAAACATACACTGGAAGTCCTTCGCCAACCTTTGGAAGACCGTAAAATAACAATCAGCAGGGCAAAATATACTATTGAATACCCTTGCTCTTTTATGTTTGTGGCAAGCATGAATCCATGCCCTTGTGGTTATTATGGTGATCCGACACACCACTGTGTCTGTACCCCAGGACAGATACAACATTACATGAATAAAATAAGCGGTCCTCTTCTTGATCGCATTGACATACAGACAAATATTCTTCCTGTTCCTTTCGACGAAATAAGCATGGCTAAACCCGGCGAAGCGAGCGCTGCCATTCGCCAACGAGTAATAGCAGCAAGAGCTATTCAGACAGAACGCTTCAAGGATATTCCAGGCATCCATTGCAATGCCCAAATGACAGAAAGAATGATCCATGAATATGCAGAACCAACATCAGAAGGTATTAACATCTTAAAACTGGCAATGGAAAGACTGAGCCTGAGTGCACGCGCCTATAGCCGTATTTTAAAAGTCTCTCGAACCATTGCCGACCTTGCGGGTTGCACGGCTGTTCAACCGGAACATATTACTGAAGCCATCAGTTATAGGGAACTTGACCGGAGAGACTGGGCTGAAAGGGGTATTTAGACCCTTTTTCTTGCCCCTTTCACTTCTTTATCGTAACTTTGTAGCTTATAAAAAAACAAAAATGACTATTATATGAAAAAATTATTTTATCTTAGTATTGCTGCAATCATGATATTCACTCTGAGTAATTGCGCCACTAACCATACTGTAACAAACAATACGACAAAGGAAACAGACTCAATAAAACTTCTAAAAGTAAAAGCAAATCCTCAATTTATCTCCATTCAGGAAGGGCTGCAGATGATGCAAGACTCAACATATGCGCCTAAGATTCTGAAAAAATACGGATACAAATACAAAAAAAATTACGAAGTTTACCGTGTCGAAAGTTATAAGGAAATGTACTATAAAAATTGTAGTCTTCCAATTCAGACAGGCAGCGGAGCCTTTATGGACCTGCCAAAAGCAATGAAAAAAGGGACATCCAGTTATATTGCTATCAATAATAAAATTGAAATAGGGGTCTATAATAATCAGGCATACGAGAATCTGGTAGGCCAGATTCTTTCTGTTCCGGGGTTCACCCTCATCAATGATGGATACGAACAGGAATACAGCAATGGCACTTACAGTATCTTCACTTATGCACCAAACCACAGAATAAGAATTCAAAAAACACTATAAACGTCAAAAAGACAAAGCAAAAACAAATCTATTTATTTTGTATTGTCTCTGATTTATAGTATTTTTGCAGTAAAATAGGAAAATAAGAAATCGTTCATGGAACAGAAAAAATTCAAACGTACCACTGTCACCGCGGCATTACCTTATGCCAATGGTGGTGTACATATTGGACATCTAGCCGGCGTTTACGTCCCTGCTGATATTTACGTCCGTTATCTTCGCCTGAAAAAGGAAGATGTAGTATTCATCGGTGGATCAGACGAGCACGGTGTACCTATCACTATTCGTGCAAAGAAGGAGGGTATTACTCCCCAGGATGTCTGCGACCGTTATCACAAAATTATCAAGGATAGCTTCAAAGAATTCGGTATCAGTTTTGATATTTATAGCCGTACAACATCGCAGACTCACAATAAGTTGGCTTCTGACTTCTTCAGGAAGTTATATGATGACGGCAAACTGATAGAAAAGGAAACCGAGCAATATTACGATGAAGAAGCCCACCAATTCCTCGCTGACCGTTACATTATGGGTGAATGTCCTCATTGTCATAATCCTAAAGCTTATGGAGACCAATGCGAGAAATGCGGCAGCGACTTAAGTCCTATGGAATTGATTAATCCACATTCTACTATTTCCGGTTCTAAACCCGTCATCCGCAAGACAAAAAACTGGTACTTGCCTTTGAATGAATATCAAAGTTGGTTGAAACAGTGGATTCTCGAAGGTCATAAAGAATGGCGTCCCAATGTATATGGGCAATGCAAAAGCTGGCTAGACATGGATCTTCAGCCTCGTGCGATGACCCGTGACCTGGAGTGGGGAATTCCTGTTCCGGTAAAAGGTGCAGACGGGAAAGTGCTCTATGTATGGTTTGATGCTCCTATCGGTTATATCTCCAATACGAAAGAACTCTGTGAAAAAGAACCGGAAAAGTTTGGAAACTGGGAAAAATGGTGGAAAGATCCTGATACACGTCTCGTTCATTTTATTGGTAAGGACAATATCGTTTTCCACTGCATTATCTTCCCAACCATGTTGAAAGCTCATGGTGATTATATTTTACCAGACAACGTACCTGCCAATGAATTTCTCAATTTGGAGAATGACAAGATTTCCACCTCGCGTAACTGGGCTGTCTGGCTGGATGAATATTTAAAGGATTTCCCTGGAAAACAGGATGTTCTACGCTATGTACTCACAGCCAACGCACCGGAAACAAAGGATAATAATTTTACTTGGAAAGATTTCCAGGAACGCAACAACTCTGAGCTCGTTGCTATTTATGGCAACTTCGTTAACCGTGCCCTGCAACTGACAAAGAAATACTGGAACGGCATTGTTCCTGAATGCGGAGAATTGCAGGATGTTGATAATACGGCCATTCAAGAGTTCAAAGATGTCAAAGACAAAATGGAAGAATATCTTGATGTATTCAAATTCCGTGAAGCTCAGAAAGAGGCTATGAACCTTGCACGTATCGGAAACAAATATATCACAGAGTGTGAACCCTGGAAGGTATGGAAAACTGATCCAAAACGTGTTGAAACAGTCCTCTACATCTCTCTTCAACTGGTAGCTAACCTCGCTATAGC
>DMYZ01000102.1:0-366 GCA_003483565.1 Prevotella sp. | reverse complement strand
GCTGCCAGCTACAAAGCAAAACCGATAAAGGACAATATCAATTTCGAAGACTTCGAGAAGCTTGATATCCGTGTAGGACATATCAAAGCCTGCCAAAAAGTTAAGAAAAGCAATAAACTGCTCCAGTTTACCATTGATGACGGCAGCGGCAAGGATCGTACTATTCTTTCCGGTATTGCAAAATACTATGATCCGAAAGATCTGGCAGGAAAAGATGTACTCTTCATTGCCAATCTTGCACCACGTAAAATGATGGGAATAGAAAGTCAAGGAATGATTTTGAGCGCTGTCAACTTTGACAATTCTCTTTCGACGACAACAACACTAAATAGTGTCAAACCAGGAAGTCAAGTCTGCTAAAGCACC
>DMYZ01000104.1 GCA_003483565.1 Prevotella sp. | reverse complement strand
TTTGAGTGTTTCTAAGGATGTGAATAGTTTGAAGATCTATAACTGTGGATTGGGGGAATATGAACGATATATCGATGGCAGAAAGATGGAATATGGTGTTATGCTGGCACCAGCATGGAATGATTACAGTAATACTGTTTACTAGAATATCTATTCTCTGCCGTTGTTGAAGAGTGGAAAGCATCATCTTGATGGACTCCTGGGGAATGGATTATATCATGAAGAGGGATTGAGATACCATAAGCTGAAATCCAATTATGGCCCATTGACCTTGCTGGCAAGATTAGATGTTGTTTATGAAAATGGCAAGCGGCAGTCTTTCGTTTCTGACAGTACATGGACATGGCGCAAAAGTCCTGTTATTTATAACAGTATTTATGGAGGAGAGGACTACGATGCTACATTCAAAGATTTCTCCATACACCGGGTTGATATCCTTCCTGCACCGAAAGGAAAACTGCGGGAGCAATTGTCATTCCCAGTTCGTATTATGGAGCATTACCGGATAGCCCGAAGAGTATCAGATCGTGTTTTTGATATGGGACAAAATCTTGCCGGCTTTCCTGAGTTTTCTATTCGCGGACGACGTGGGCAAGTGGTTAGAATATGGGTTAGTGAGTCTTTAGGCAACGATGGCCGTGTCACTCAGAAACAGACAGGAAAACCTTATTACTATACTTACATCTTGAAAGGTAAAGGTACTGAAACCTGGCATCCTCATTTCAGTTATTATGGCTTTCAGTATATTCAGGTAGACGGAGCGGTAATGAAGGGGGACCCCAATCCTTGTCATCTTCCTGTCATAGATAAATTGCAATCCGATTTTATTTATAATTCAGCAGCGAAGACCGGCAGTTTTGAATGCAGTAATCCACTTTTTAATGCCACTTATCGTATTATTGACCGGGCTGTCAGAAGTAACTGGATGAGCATCTGGACAGACTGTCCTCACAGGGAGAAATTAGGCTGGTTGGAACAGGACTGGTTGAATGGAGAAGGGCTGGTATATAATTATGATTGCAGAAAGATGCTGGAGCAGGAGATGCAGGTCATCGTTGATGCCCAGCACAAAAATGGAAGCATGCCGGAAATAGCTCCTGAGTATATTGCCTTTCATGGCTCTTGGGCTCCGCCATTTCAGGAAAGTCCTGAATGGGGCGGCGCTATCGTGGCTTTGCCTTTTTTGTATGCGCGCCATTATGGGGACAGTACTTTGATCAGAAAGTTTATTGTGCCCATGTACCGTTATATAGACTATTTATCGAAACGAGACAGTTGCGGTATTCTGAGAATGGGTTTGGGCGACTGGTATGACTTCGGCCCGGGTAAAGCCGGCTTTGCCAAAAATACTCCTATATCTCTGGTAGCTACAGCTCATTATTATTTGTGGACTAAAATGCTCGCCTCGTTGGATAACGGAATGAAAAGTCTTGATATAAGGGCTGACAGCATAAAAACGGCTTTTATTCAAAATTTCGAATTAAAGAGCCAGGCAGCCTATGCAATAGCTTTGGACCTTGGCCTTTACAAGGACGGTGAAAAACAGGTATTGTTGGATAAATTGATAGCTGATATTCATCGACACGGGAATCGCTTGACAACGGGAGATGTAGGAACCAGGTATCTCTTTAAGGTTTTGCTCGATAACGGACAGGATGATCTTCTTTATAAAATGCTGAATCATTATGATGTGCCGGGCTATGGTGCCCAGTTGAAAAAAGGAATGACAACTCTTACAGAACAATGGGATCCTGATCTTGGAGCCAGCAGAAATCATTTCATGCTTGGACATATCAATAATCATCTTATCCAGGACATGGCTGGTATTCATATCTATGGTGACAGTATTGTAATCAACCCTCGTTTTATAGGTGGTATCACCTGGGCAAGAGGTTCAACTATGTCATCAGAAGGACGGGTTCAAGTATTCTGGAAAATTTGCGAAAGACATTTCCTATTGAATATCATCACACCAGATAAAGGAAAAACGAAGATCGACTATCCGGCAATCAAAGAAATGTGTCATCGTAAAAAACTGCGCCTTCTTTGTCGTGAAAGAACCTCTAAACAGGTTTGATCTTGTGTCTTGTTTTTAATAAGGATGGTCCGTTTTTATTGATTATAAAATTATAGAATATTCGTCTATAATGTACAAACGAATGTTCTATGAAAAAGTTAAGAGAAAGTTTATTAACCTTCTTTGCAGTTTGCTTTGTCGCTATGCCGGCAAGAGCCCAATATAAATTGTGGTATGATTCACCTGCTCAGGTCTGGACCGATGCTTTGCCACTTGGCAATGGACGTCTTGGAGCAATGGTGTACGGTATTCCGAGTACAGATTGTATTCAGTTAAATGAGGAAACTATATGGACCGGACAGCCAAATAATAATCCTAATCCAGAAGCAAAGACAGCTATACCTGTTATTCAGAATCTTCTTTTCCAAGGGCATTACAAGCAGGCTCAGGATATGGCATCTGACAAAGTTATGTCCGATACCAATAGTGGTATGGCTTATCAGACTTTTGGTAATGTGCTTATTTCTCAACCGGGTATATCCAGCTATACCAACTACTATCGTGAACTTAGTCTGGATTCAGCCCGCACCCTCACTCGTTTTACATCGGATGGTGTTACTTATCAGCGTGAGGTTGTCACCTCTTTTTCTGATGATGTCGTAGAAGTCAGGCTTACGGCATCAAAACCTGGGAGCATAACTTTTAATGCCAGTTATGCTACTCCACATGAAGATGTGATTATAAAGAGTGATAGCGATGAAGCTACGTTGCTGGGTGTTTCCTCCAAGTTGGAAAATTTAAAGGGCAAAGTCCGCTTTATGGGCAGAATGGCTGCAAAAGTAAAGGGTGGTAGTTCTGCTTCAGAGGATGGAATTATCACAGTAAAAAATGCAGATGAAGCAGTTCTTTATATTTCGATAGCGACTAATTTTATCAATTATCAGAATATTACCGGTAATGAGTCGAAGAAATCAGAGTTGATTTTGCGTAAGGCTATGGCACAGGATTATTTGCAAAGTTATCAGGCACATGTTGCAAAATTTCAGAGTTATATGCATCGCACGTCTCTTTATCTTGGTAAAGATAAGTATGGAAATATACCGACTGATGAACGATTAATCAATTTTGCCAGTCATGAGGATAATGGATTGGTTGCTACTTATTTTACTTTTGGCCGGTATCTTCTCATCTGCAGCTCTCAGCCTGGTGGACAGGCTGCTAATCTCCAGGGTATATGGAATGACAAGATGTATCCTTCATGGGATTGCAAATACACTACTAATATCAATTTGGAAATGAACTATTGGCCGGCAGAGCCTACTAATCTGAGTGATCTTAATGAACCTTTTTTCAGATTGATCCGGGAAGTAAGCAAAACCGGTGCCGTGTCTGCCAAAATAATGTATGGAAAAGACGGCTGGGTTCTTCATCATAATACTGACATCTGGCGTATAACAGGGGCTGTTGACCATGCTACAAGTGGAATGTGGATGACAGGAGGTGCCTGGCTTTGTAACCAACTTTATCAGCATTACCTTTATACCGGTGACAAGGAATTTCTTGAAAAAATTTATCCTGTGATGAAGGGAGCTGCAATATTCCTTGACGAGATGCTTATCCGGGAACCGGAACATGGGTGGCTCGTCATATCCCCTGCCGTATCACCGGAGAATTCTCACCCGTCTCCTGATGGAAGTCTTCCTCTTACTTATGGTACGACCATGGATAATGAACTGATCTATGAACTCTTCAATAATGTGATTGCTGCAGAGAAGACATTGGGTGAGGACTTTTCCTATGGCAATCATTTGGCTGTTCAGTTGAACCGGATGGCTCCGATGCAGATAGGAAAATGGGGACAGCTGCAGGAATGGATTAAGGATTGGGATGATCCTAAGGATACCCACCGTCACGTCAGTCATCTCTATGGCCTTTTTCCAGGAAACCAGATTTCTCCTTATCGTACACCAGGTCTTCTTGATGCTGCCAGGACATCTCTTATTCACCGGGGGGATTCAAGTACAGGATGGTCAATGGGATGGAAGGTCTGCTTATGGGCTCGTCTCCTTGACGGTAACCATGCTTATCGGCTGATCCATGATCAGTTGACCTTGACTGATGATCGCTTTTTAGCCTATGGTACGAATAAAAAAAGTGGCGGAACTTATCGTAACCTCTTTGATGCACATCCACCATTTCAAATTGACGGAAACTTTGGCTGTACAGCAGGTATTGCCGAAATGCTGTTGCAAAGTCAGGATGGAACCGTTGATTTGTTGCCTGCTATACCTGATGCCTGGAAAGCTGAAGGTGAGGTGAAAGGTTTACAAGCCCGTGGTGGGTTTGAAATTGAAGATATGGCATGGAAAGGTGGAAAAATCATACGGCTTGTTATTAAGTCTGCTATTGGTGGAAATCTTCGTCTTCGTGTCAATACACCGATGAAGGGGCTGAAGAAGGCCAAGGGAAAAAATCCTAATCCGTTATTCCGTACCTATGAACCTAAAAAGGTACAGAACCACTC
>DMYZ01000040.1:747-2686 GCA_003483565.1 Prevotella sp. | reverse complement strand
TTGTGAACGCCATCGAAAAAGCCAATAGTCGCCACACTCGGATTCATACCAGCCAATTTATCATCGATTACAACAATTCGCATCTTATCTTATAGTTTAAGCCAATCATCAAAATCCTCATTTACAAAAGTATGAATGCCGAGAGCATGAGCAGCGTCACAGTTCTCCTTGCTGTCATCAATGAAAAGTGTTTCCTCAGCCTTGATACCAGCGTCAGCAAGCACAGTGCGGAATATATCCTCCTGTGGTTTTATCTTATGGAGTTCATAAGAGAGATATATCCCTTCAAAATAATCCTCAGCTATCCAATGCTTATATGGGAAGAGTTCCTCTGCACAATAAGTCCAGTGCATCTCATTCGTATTGCTGAGTAGAAAGAGCCGGAAACCTTTGTCATGAAGTTCAAGCAGACGCCTTTTCTTCTCATCGGGAATAACGGTAAGCAGCTGATTCCAGGCCCAGACAATATCCTCGTCACGGGCAGAGCATTCGCTGATCCGGCGGACCTCATTGCAAAAATCATGCTGCGAAATATTTCCTACTTCCGTATCATAGAACAAGTCCTCGGTGCGATGTTCCTCAACATAATCAGCCACTTTATAAGCCCCGATCTTCTTAAAAGCATCAATACAACGCTCTGAATCCAAGCCGACGAGCACACCGCCTAAATCAAATATAATATTCTTTATTATCATCTTTTTAGCATAGACAGGCTACCAAGTCCCGTCAATTATTAATGTGCAAAGTTACTTAAAATCATGATAAATAATTACGAATCAATATTATTTAACGTCATCATCAACATAAATAATCAACATTTTTAATATAAACATTTGGATATTCAAGATAAAAAAGTTACCTTTGCATCCGAAAATTCTAATGATATTTTCACGGACTTGTAGCTCAGTTGGTTAGAGCAACAGACTCATAATCTGGAGGTCCTAGGTTCAAGCCCTAGCTGGTCCACATTTATAATCAGGGAACTACAACAATGTAGTCCCCTTTTATTTTACCTTTCATAAAATTAAGGCAAAAGACTCCATACCGTTTTCTGTGACCTGTAATCGTTCTATATGAGTTTTCACTTTTTCTTAATGATCGTTAAAATCTCCAAAAAGTTTGCGTCGTTGATATATTTTTCCTTTCTTTGCAGAAAACCTATATGTAATGAAAAAATCTATTATCCTGTTATTCGTTCTGATACCACTTTTGTCTTTTGCCAAACCTTTTAAAGTTATTGGTTATTACGCTAATAAGCCTAACGGCACCTTTATAGCCTATCTTAATGATAGAGGACAAAAGGTCGTTATCAAGAATCATCGATTTAAAATTATTGGTGATATCCCATCTACTACAGGCATGTATATAAACAATCTTCCTGTTATCTGGATAGAGCCTACTACGCAGTATGTCAACATTAACAAAGACCACGTCACTGTAAAAGGAAGCAAAACACAAGATGAAAGTGTTATTTTCGATTCCCTAAGGAAGGATATAAAAACACCAGAACAGAGCGCACAATTAATAAGGACATTTAGCTCAGAGCATCCCTCTTCCATTATTCCTGCCTATGAATTGTATTTTCTAATAATTAACGAAGAACTCAAGCGAGAAGAATTATGCTCACTTTTTCAGAGTTTCACCGAGAATGTAAAACAAAGCATAAATGGAAAAGAATGTAAAAAATTATTAGACAAGCAAGCTCTTACTCTACCAGGATGCAAAGCCCCTTATTTCTCATCCGCGGAGGGCTCACCTTATTGGCTGGACAAAGATCCCAGTCATCGAGTAACGCCGGATGATTATAAAGGAAAAGTCCTGTTAATAGATTTCTGGGCTTATTGGTGTGGACCATGTAGGGAGGGAATTCCGGTATGGAAAGAATTCTACAACCAGCATCACCAAGATGGCTTTGAAGTTCTCGCTGTAAATAATGACT
>DMYZ01000040.1:0-698 GCA_003483565.1 Prevotella sp. | reverse complement strand
AGATGTGGCATCAAATCAACTGTCTGGACTCATGGAATTATCATAAACAGGATTCAACCGATATTTCGACAAATTATTTCGTACAAGCTATCCCGAGGTATGTACTCATTGATCGAAATGGGATTATTTTAGGTACATGGGTAGGAAGTAGCGAACATAATTATTCAGAAATTAAGCAACAAATACTTGAAGCTTTAAAAAAGCTCTAAGTCCATGTTTGGCACCTTCCGATAATATGCCTCTCTACAAATACTGTGTCAGAATGTCCCACACCGCCAGGATATGGCATACCGATCCGCCGAGAACGAAAAAGTGAAATACCGTGTGCATGTATTTCCGCTTGTTAAGACTGTAAAACACTGCTCCCGTGATATAACTCACACCTTCTGCCACGATCCACAACAGGGATGCCAGAGAGACACTGTCTATCAAAGGTTTGAATGCAACCAGCACACTCAGTCCCATCCCGACAAAACAGATGGTCTCTAAGTTACTGTGATCTTTAAGACGAATAAAACTGGTCACGGTTCCTGCCAGAGCACAGGCCCATACGAATATGAATATAGCCCACCCCCAGTAACCGTGTTCACGCAGTGCTATCAGTGCTATTGGCGAGTAAGAGCCCGCTATATGCCAGTATATAGCCGAATGATCCCATTTGCGCAACCGTTCTTTCCATTTGGAATATGCTGACAGCG
>DMYZ01000187.1 GCA_003483565.1 Prevotella sp. | reverse complement strand
TCTCGGTTGGAAAGTATTCACGATACCAGAAGTACCTACACTTTTCAGCCAGTCTGGTATGGATTATCTTACAGACAACCAGATTTTTTTCTATGAGGGTGAAAAAGCTACATTAGAGATGCAATTGTCTCTGGAAGATCATTTTGAGAAGATTGCTCAAAGTTATGGGGATAAATCCATCATTATCTGTGACCGTGGAGCCATGGATATTTCTGCCTATATGAAACCGGAAATATGGGATCAAATTATCCAGGATGTCGGAACATCAACTCAGGAGCTTCGAGATCGCCGCTATGATGCAGTGCTCCATCTTGTATCAGCTGCCGATGGTGCTGAAGAATATTATACTACTGCAAATAATGAAGAACGGACGGAAGGTATAGAACTCGCCCGTGTCCTTGATAAAAAAGTCATTGAGGCATGGAGTGGCCATCCCCATCATCGGGTTATCAATAACCATGATAACTTTGATACAAAATTGAGACGTGTCATCAAAGAAATTTCCAATGTTTTGGGACTCCCACAATCCATAGAAGAGGAACGAAAATATATTGTTCATCTTGTTGGCGGAATTCCTGAAAGCATAGATAGTGAGATCTATCAAACTTATCTTGTTACCGAACCGGGGAGTGAAGTCAGGATGCGTAAACGAAGTTGGAAAGGCAAGGAAGTAAATGTCCTTACTACTAAAAAGAAAATTTCGGCTACTGCACAAATTGAAACTGAGCGTCAGATAGGGAACAATCTCTATGAAAGTCTTTTGCAGCAGGCAGACCCTTATCGTCAGGTTATTCATAAATTGCGTCGTAGTTTTATATGGAAAGGTCAGTATTTTGAGCTTGATAGTTACCTCTCGCCCGTAAGTAATCTGATGATTCTCGAAACTAAAGGCGTGGCAGCCACAGAATCTGTTAATTTCCCACCATTTCTCAAAGTTATCAGGGATATTACAGGAGAGACTCAATATTATAACTATAATATAGCACTGAAAAAATGAGGACGCATATTGTTAATTTTTTAATATTTCTTTGCGTAGTTTCCTTTGTAAGCAGCTGTGCAATACTAAGGCCCGGTAATCATTCCAAGCAGGTGGCTTATTTCCAAAATATAGATACAACTCGGATGACTCAGTCCAGCCATGATTTTGTAGCCCGAGTTAAACCAGGAGATAAATTGACCATAACGGTTCAAAGTACCAATATTGATGCATCTGTCAATTTCAACAAACAACTTTATTTGAACAATTCTATCAATGCACCCTCTTCCAGCATAGTTCTTTCAACCAAGAGCGCGGCATCTGCAGATTACTATCTGGTTCAGCCTGACGGCACTATTAATATGCCTGTAATTGGCAAATTGAATGTCATGGACAAGACAACAGATGAAATCAGGAAGATAGTAGAATCTAAAGTAGATCCATATTTTACTATTCACGACAAGCCTTTGGTTACAGTGAATTTTCAAGGCTATAAAGTTACGGTTATCGGTGAAGTCAAAGCCCCAGGTGATGTATATACAGATACAGAACGTATCGGCTTGATGGAAGCTATTGCCAGTTGCGGTGATCTTACGGTCTATGGCAAGCGCAAGAATGTTATGCTTATTCGTGAGAATGCCAACGGTGCGAAAGTCGTACATACTTTTGACCTTACTAATGCTGATATTTTTAATGATCCCTATTATTATCTTCAGCAGAACGATGTAGTTTATGTTGAGCCAAATGATATAAAGAAGGATAACAGTAACATTGGTCAGATGACCTCCTTATGGATATCATCAACAAGTCTTACTACCAGTGTGGCAATGCTTATTGTAAATATTTTAAGAAAATAGGCAATACTTTCATTTTTTTTATTTACTTTTGTATCCGCAAGCGGTTCATGCACGCATGATGAAAAGGGAATCGGGTGAAAATCCCGGACAGTCCCGCTGCTGTAAGCAGTCATTGTTAAAACGCACAATGTCACTGGAATAAATCCGGGAAGACGCGTTTTGTAAGACTGCAAAGTCAGAAGACCTGCCCTTGCACAATTATTGTTTTCTATTCTCGAGGAAGAATGCGAAAAACTATATTCATGTTTTGTTGTATTGTTTCAGCAAGCAGCACTATGGTATGTGCGCAACGCCGGGATTCACTCCGCTCCTATAAAATCAATGAAGTGGAAGTGGTAGAGTCATATCTCCGCAGAAGCGTGCAAAGTACAGCTCCATTACATATTATTTCTTCAGAAGATATTTTACATCAAGGGATTCCGGATATGGCAGACGCCTTGAATCGTATTCCACGTATCGTCTTGCGCGATTATGGTGGGGCAGGAGGGATGAAAACGGTTTCCGTGCGTGGACTCAGTGCCAAAAATACTGGAGTTCTTTATGATGGGGCCATGTTAAGTGAATGTCAACCCGGCGAAATTGATGTTTCCCAATATTCCCTGGATAATGTCCGTCTCTTATACCCTTCTGACGCTGCCCATCAACCCCCCTGTCTAGTTCCTGCTGTTCCCCCT
>DMYZ01000188.1 GCA_003483565.1 Prevotella sp. | reverse complement strand
TCTCGGTTGGAAAGTATTCACGGTACCAGAAGTACCTACACTTTTCAGCCAGTCAGGTATGGATTATCTTACAGACAACCATACTTTTTTCTATGAAGGTGAAAAAGCTACATTAGAGATGCAATTATCTCTGGAAGATCATTTTGAGAAGGTTGCTCAAAGTTATGGGGATAAAGCCATTATTATCTGTGACCGTGGAGCCATGGATATTTCTGCCTATATGAAACCGGAAATATGGGATCAAATTACCCAGGATGTCGGAACATCAACTCAGGAACTTCGAGACCGCCGCTATGATGCAGTGCTCCATCTTGTATCAGCTGCTGATGGTGCTGAAGAATATTATACTACTGCAAATAATGAAGAACGGACGGAGGGTATCGAACTCGCCCGTGTCCTTGATAAAAAAGTCATTGAGGCATGGAGTGGCCATCCCCATCATCGGGTTATCAATAACCATGATAACTTTGATACAAAATTGAGACGTGTCATCAAAGAAATTTCCAATGTCCTGGGGCTTCCGCAATCCATAGAAGAGGAGCGAAAATATATAGTTCATCTTGTTGGTGGAATTCCTGAAAGTATAGACAGTGAGATCTATCAAACCTATCTTGTTACTGAACCGGGGAGTGAGGTCAGGATGCGTAAACGAAGTTGGAAAGGCAAGGAAGTAAATGTTCTTACTACTAAAAAGAAAATTTCAGCTACTGCACAAATTGAAACTGAGCGCCAGATAGGGAACAACCTCTATGAAAGTCTGTTGCAACAGGCGGATCCTTATCGCCATGCTATTCATAAACTGCGCCGTAGTTTTGTATGGAAAGGCCAATATTTTGAACTTGACAGTTATCTCTCACCCGTAAGTAATCTGATGATCCTCGAAACTAAAGGTGTGGCAGCTACAGAATCGGTCAATTTTCCTCCATTTCTAAAAGTTATCAGGGATATTACAGGAGAGACTCAATATTATAACTATAATATAGCATTGAAAAAATGAAGACGCATGTTGTTGATTTTTTGATATTGCTTTGCGCATTTTTCTTTGTAAGCAGCTGTGCAATACTAAAGCCGGGTAATCATTCCAAGCAGGTGGCTTATTTCCAGAATATAGATACGACCCGGATGACTCAGTCCAGCCATGATTTTACGGCACGGGTTAAACCGGGAGACAGATTGACTATTACAGTTCAAAGTACCAATATCGATGCATCTGTTAATTTCAATAAACAGCTTCATTTTAATAATTCTATTGATCCTGCTTCTTCCAGTATAGTTCTTTCATCCAAGAGCCCAGCATCTACTGATTATTATCTTGTTCAGTCTGACGGTACTATTGATATGCCTGTAATTGGTAAATTGAATGTCATCAACAGGACAACGGATGAAATCAGGAAGATCGTAGAAGCTAAAGTAGATCCCTATTTTACCATTTACGACAAGCCTTTGGTTACAGTAAATTTTCAAGGTTATAAAGTTACGGTTATCGGTGAAGTCTATAGACCGGGAGATGTTTATACAAATACTGAACGTATCGGCCTGATGGAAGCTATTGCCAGCTGCGGTGATCTCACGATCTATGGCAAGCGCAAGAATGTAATGCTTATTCGTGAGAATGTCAATGGAGCAAAAGTCGTACATACTTTTGACCTTACTAATGCTAATATCTTTAACGATCCCTATTATTACCTTCAACAGAATGATGTAGTTTACGTCGAGCCAAACGACGTAAAGAAGGATAACAGTAACATTGGTCAGATGACCTCCTTATGGATGTCATCAACGAGTCTTACCACCAGTGTGGCAATGCTTATTGTAAATATTTTAAGAAGATAGGCAATATTTCCATTTTTTTTATTTACTTTTGTATCTGCAAGCGGTTCATGCATGCATGATGAAAAGGGAATCGGGTGAAAATCCCGGACAGTCCCGCTGCTGTAAGCAGTCATTGTTAAAGCGCACGATGTCACTGGAATAAATCCGGGAAGACGCGTTTTGTAAGACTGCAAAGTCAGAAGACCTGCCCTTGCACAATTATTGTTTTCTATTCTCGAGGAAGAATGCGAAAAACTATATTCATGTTTTGTTGTATGGTCTCAGCAGGCAGCACTATGGCATGTGCGCAACGCCAGGATTCACTCCGCTCCTATAAGCTTAATGAGGTGGAAGTAGTAGAGTCGTATCTTCGCAGAAGCGTGCAAAGCACAGCCCCGTTACATATCATTTCTTCAGAAGATATTTTGCATCAAGGGATTACGAATATGGCAGATGCCTTGAATCGTATTCCCGGTATCGTGTTGCGTGACTATGGCGGTGCTGGTGGTATGAAGACCGTTTCCGTACGTGGATTCAGTGCCAAGCATACCGGAGTAGTTTATGATGGTGTCATGTTAAGTGAATGTCAAACCGGTGAAATTGATGTTTCCAGATATTCTCTGAATAATGTTGATGCCATTCAGTTGGTAGAAGGTGATAATAATGATATTTTCATACCAGCACGGCAGGCTTCCATGGCTTCGGTACTCTCTATTGCTACGATGTTGCAGGAGCCTAAAGACAGGAATGTACATTTACAGACAGCATTGCGATGGGGTAGTTTTGGTTATATCAATCCTTTTATCCGTTATCGCCAGAAAATATCCGGAAAATTGACATTGTCAACTTCCGGAGAATATACCTATGCAGAAAATAATTACCCTTTTACTCTTCATAATGTAGCTCTCGTTACAAAAGAGCGTCGAACCAATAGTCGTATGAACAGCGGGCATGGTGAGATTGATTTAAGGTGGCATCCCGATGCCAGTTCCCAGTGGTGGACAAAATTTTATTATTATGATAATGACCGGCAATTACCCGGTCAAGTAAGGTATTATACTAATGCATCAGGCGAACAATTACGGGATCGAAATGCTTTTGCCCAGGTGGATGGTATCATCCGTAACCGCCAGGGGAATCTTAGTCTGAAGGTAAATGGAAAATTCAACTGGGCTTCAAGTATATATCATGATCAGCTTTATCCGAATGGCGTAAAGGATGCCAGTTACTGGCAACGTGAATATTACGGATCAGCTTGCTTGCTGTACACTCCGTCCGCCTGTTGGGCTTTCGACTATTCTGCTGACGGTGCTGTGAATAATCTCAACAGCAGCCTGTCAACAGATACGCACCCTTATCGTTATACCTTTCTTCAAAGTGCTACGGCCCGTTATAATGACAATCGCTGGACTGTTCTCGCCCGGCTTTTATATTCATTATATGTGAACAGGGCACATGGGGGAGAAGCAGGAAAAAACATGCGCCGCCTGTCCCCCTCCTTGTCACTTGCTTATCACTTGCTTCAGGATAAAGACCTT
>DMYZ01000004.1 GCA_003483565.1 Prevotella sp. | reverse complement strand
TGGTGTGAGGTAAATGCTATAGAAATAAAATATACCCAACCGGGGCATCCTACTCAAAACAGTTATGTTGAACAGTTTAATGGCAGTTACAGAAGAGCCGTTCTTGATGCTTATCTTTTTAGATCTATAGAAGATGTGAGAAATATAACAGAAAAATGGATGGATGATTATAACAACAACCGGCCCCATTTAGCTCTTGAAAATCTTACTCCTAATGAATTTTTAAAGAAATTCGAGGAAAAAAGAACTAAAACAGAATTTATTGTTTAATTTTGTATTGTCCTAAAATGGGGATGCTTACATACCATAAAGATCTTATTACTTACACATTGAATAATTAAATTATAGGAGAAATGGACAAAAAATCATTAATGTTTAATATAATAAAAGTTATATTTCTGCTTTGGACGATTTTAGCGATATCAACGAGGGAAGGTTGGTTGTACCGCATATGTTACATTTTATGTATTCTGTTACTTTTTGTATTTATAATAAGCTCAATAGTTGTGTATAAAAAAGATTTTAAAAAGTTTATAAAAGACTGTTGTTTTTATCCTCGTAATATCTTGTTAGAGTTATTGGTGTCAATAACAGGATTAATAATCAGCTGCTTTGTAAAGTCAATAGGATTGATGATTGCTTGGTTCCTTTTTCTTGTAAGGATTCCATTTCTTAAAAAGAAATCGATTGATAAATAGTTTCATCTAAACTAATGATTTCTATTCTTCAATTTCAAACTGGATCCTATTAAATAAGAAACTCCATTAAGCTATGCTCTTTTCCGTTTCTTCTTTACAACCTTTCGCTTTGAGGTAACATGCTTTTTATGTACATGTCTGTATACCTGCATTGAAGGATCACATACACTGCAGGGTTCGTATCCGTCACAGCCTCTGACAAAGAGATTGGAATACAGCTGCGGCTTAAATAACGGCAGCCGTCAGAGTGATATTTTAAACCTGTCTTCGTGATATAAACCGTCTGTGCAATGGCAAAAAGGGCCACGAAGGAAAAGACAAATAAGAGCAGTGATTTCTTCATTTTTTACAGGGTTTAAATTATTATGGCAACAAAAGTAGTTATAAATAGTTAGGCTACCAAGGAAATATGTCAGTAATTTTACATTTTATTTAGAAATCTATTACAAATACTTTCTATTCAATGTCATTTTATCAGCTACTATTTCTATCACTTTCCACAAAACCACAGGCATTTCACTACCTGTAGTTATATATTTTGCTCTTCACCTCTTCCCTTCTCATGATTGGATCCTCATCCAAAGGTCACGATTAAAAATCAGACCATTTGAATGAGGAAATATCAATTAGGGAAAAAAGACCTCGACATATTTCATCTGATATCCCCATGCAGATTCACGACACCTCAATATGACATTATACTATTTTGAAAGAGGGGTTTCTGAATTCTTATCCATTTTTATACCCGAATAGCCTTCTATACCCATTTCCGGAACATCCAGTCCACCAAGTTCTGCATCAACGTTAACTCTCATTCCATGAGTGAATAATCCGATAATCTTGTATACAGCCCATCCTATGGCTGCTACATAGATGATATTAGTGATTACTCCTATAAGCTGTGCAAAAAATTGACTAGCATCTCCATAGAAAAGTCCTGTTACAGTGCCTTTAACACCATTCCAACCACTGCCGTATGAGCCATCAGCAAATAAACCTAATGATAATACTCCCCAGGCTCCATTCACACCATGTACAGAAATTGCTCCTACAGGATCGTCAATCTTCAGCTTTCGTTCAAAGAAGAAAGATGCTTCAATTACCAAAACTCCTGCAATAAGACCAATAATAGCAGCACTCCACACATTGACAAAAGCACATGGAGCTGTAATAGCCACGAGACCTGCCAGCATACCGTTCATCATCATTGTCGGATCCGGTTTCTTTGTTTTAAACCACCACATATATACCATTGATGAGAAAGCCCCTGTTGCAGATGCTATCATTGTATTAACGGCAACAACGCTGATTCTCAAATCACCACCTGCTAAAGATGAACCTGAATTAAATCCAAACCATCCGAAAGCTAATACAAAACAACCTACAACAGCCATTGGTATATTATGACCGGGAATGGCGTTTGGTGATCCGTCTTTATTGTATTTTCCGACTCGAGGCCCTATCATTTTAGCACCAACTAGCGCTAAGACACCACCTGTCATGTGGACTACAGCTGAACCCGCAAAGTCAACAACGCCATGTCCAAGTCCAAACATACTTCCCAGTTGAGAGAGCCATCCTCCGCCCCAGACCCAGTTTCCGAATATTGGGTAAATAACAGCACCAACTATAATTCCATATATCGCAAAAGAAGAGAATTTCCAACGTTCAGCCATTGATCCGGTAGGGATTGTTGCTGTTGTATCCATAAATACCATCTGAAACAAGAAAAGGGCAAATACTGCAACATCATAACAGCCACCACTAAGGAAAAAACCTGTTGTACCGAAGAGTCCAAAAGTATGTCCAAAAATATTAATCGCAAATTCATGAGATAGCCCATTAAATCCACCCAGAGTTCCAATACTTCCAAATCCGCCAAACATGATACCGAATCCACTTATAAAGAATCCTATCATTCCTAATGCATAAACCATAAAATTCATTGCCATAGTATGATTAGCATTTTTGGCTCTTGTGAGTCCTGTCTCAACAAGTGCGAAACCAGTCTGCATAAACATAACGAGGAATCCTGTTACCAATACCCATACCATATTTATTGCCACCTTATTATGACCTACTTGATCTTTAAGTTCACTCTGTGTAGGTTTTCCTGGGGTAACAGCAGTGATATCATTTACATTTCCTGTTGTCGTTCCTGCAGGATCAGCAGGTCTTGTCGTGCCGGCATACGCATAGTTCGCTACTGAAACGGTTATGACCATCAGTAACATTAATACAAATTTTCTCATAACACTTATATTTTATTTATTATACAATGAATCATCTCCTTCTTCGCCTGTCCTTATACGATATGACTCTTCTATTGAAGACACAAATATCTTTCCATCGCCTATAATGCCGGTTTTTGCTGATTTTAAAATAGCCTCAACAGTCCTCTTCGCATTTATATCACGTACTACTATTGTTAATAACTGCCGTGGTATGTAGCTTGTATCATATACTGTGCCACGATATGACAGTTCACCTTTTCTAATTTCGTTTCCAACTCCTGTAACATCTGAATACGAAAAGAAATCAATACCAGCCTGACGAAGAGCTTCCTTTACTTCTTCAAACTTTGAAGTCCTAATAATTGCTTCAATCTTTTTCATAACTACTTACAATTAAATTATTAAAATATAGAATGTATACTTGTTTTTGTATAATATCTATCTACGCCTACAAGTTCCAGTAAATGTGTAAAAATGCACGAATAACCAAATAGAAAAAAATCAAAAAGATCATTATAATAACGCAAATATAATCAATATGGAATATAATACCTTATTTTTAATCCTTTTTGTTTTGTTAAATTCAATAGAAGTATCATAATGTATATTTTAAAGCTA
>DMYZ01000238.1 GCA_003483565.1 Prevotella sp. | reverse complement strand
GTATTCAATAGAGATTGCACACCATTCAAAGCACCGCCGGTGTATTGGTTTGCTGTGGAAATTATCGATCCGGTGAGCTGCCCTGCGCTTGAATCACTCAAATACTGAGACGCGATTGACTGGGTGGCCAGACTGTTAGCCGAGGCCGATGTTATGGCATTATCAGCTGCGACGACCACTGATGCGGGTGTTTTACCAGCAAGTGCGTTAGACAAATCATTATTTCTAACCTGCTGTGCCACCTCTAGTGCAGATGACGAGTTCTGCACTGCATTTGATATCTCGGTGTTTGTTGCCATGCCATTTGCTATTGGGTCGTTAACCGCTGATAGCAAACTAGAAGAATTTATAGAACCAGCAATAGAGCTGGTGTCTATATTACCTATTCCACCTGTTCCTTGAGATCTGAGCATGTTTGTCAATCTCGAGTTCGTGTCTATGACCGACATTTATCTTTCTCCCCGAATCATAGAGGAAATTAAACATCTCCTCTTTATAATGATCAGGCATATCGTCGCTCATAAAGTCATAGAATGTTCTACGATCTCCTTGCCGAGCAGCGACACGCGCCGAGGTACCAGATATATTTGCTGCCAAGCCTGTATTTCGGTCTAGTCCTTGAATGGTTGTATTGAACCCTATATGATCAAGCATCGCGCTGTATTGCTTGACCCTATCTGAACCACATACCAATATCGACGGATTAAAACCCTGTATGTCGAGTATTTCAAGGGCTTCATAAGCAGATCCTGCCAAGTCAACCTTAATATCATACATATCAGATATAAGGTGCCGCCTATACTCTCCGGTGAATGGGTTTTTATCAACATCCAAGCTACTTTTCTCACCATCAATGACAAACAACATAGGTTTTGCCTGGTAAGTCTGTGCAAGACCTATGATTGTTTTAATCAACAAATCATGACCTTTAGTTGGAGGATTGAATCTACCTAGTCCGAATACGATTTTATTCATCTTGTACCGTCGATATTTATAAAGTCTATAAACTACATATATTATAACCAATTGTCAACAGTATATAGATGTATTATCTATTGACATGGCGTTTAAGTCTATAGCATAATGAGTCAATGTTGCAAATAACATTTTTGCACTTACCGAATATATTTTAATCCCAAGTAGGGGGAGACTGCCGTTGGCTGCAAAAGTAAATTACCTAAATAATAAAGATTTATTGGTAGAAATACAAAAATCAAAAGCATCATATTCGTATTTCTTAGATTCGGAATATAAATTCTACGATGCGGTTGTAAAAGATAGAGAAGACATTACTCCTGAACTCATACAAGAGGTAAAGGAAAAGAAGGCTGCAAAATTGATGGCAGAGGAAAGACAGCGCCAGAAGGATGCAGGTCTAAAGAATCATCAAATAAAAGTTGAAGAAGTCACTGCCGATGATATCAATGTTTCTGATATTGTATGGAGAGTTATGACTTATGAACACATACCTCTAGAACCAGAACGTACCAAAAAACCAAAAAATGAAGCGGATCTTCATACGAAGTTAGTATTCCCGCCCTTTAAGCATTTTATTCTTAAAGAAGAAGGACTCACAGAAGTTGGTCGCTCTCATTGGGAAGGTGGTATGGAAAACGGGTATTTCTGCCAAGACCAAGGACGTATGACAAATAGGCTTGGAAAAATGCTCATGACACTTGTTGACAGATATGGTCAACGAGCCAATTGGAGAGGTTATTGTGTCGATCAAACAACTGAAGCTCTTACGAAGAGAGGGTGGCTTGGTATCAATGATATAACCGCCGATGATATTATCATGTCTTATGAAGATGGTGTAATGAAGTGGTCGCCTATACATGATATATATCGAGGAGATTTTGAAGGCGATATGTTTCACCTTACAACGAAAGGTTCTGGTTTAGATACTCTTATTACTCCTCAACACAAAATCATGACGCAGCGAGGCTTGGTTAAAGTAGAATACCTCAAAGAGAGTGATTCTATGATCATGATGGGTGAGATGCCGGACGCCGCGAAAATAAAGACATATGATGATTCATTGGTCGAATTGCTTGCATGGATTATCAGTGAAGGCTGTATGGAATATAGTGGAGATCTTCTGAAAAGAATACAGGTTTATCAGAATCCTGGCCCACATTGGGATAGAATAATAAATTGCCTTGATAATTTAGGTTTTTCTTACTCCACAAGATTGAGTAAGAATAACGTAGTGAATATCAGTAGAGCAGATTCAAAAACATTGGAACCTTACTTAAATGGTAAGAAGAAAAATATCAGTATGGATTTTATTCTTCAATTAACCCATGAACAATTGGAATTGTTTTTTGAAACAATGATTGACGGTGATGGTTGGAGAAGAGGAATTAACGCATCATTCACTCAAAAAGATCCAGGAAGAATAGACACCATGGTTATAATAGCAGCACTATTAGGTAAACGGTCAAAAACTTCATATTTGGAAAACAAGGTATCGTTTGGTAAACTCGTATCGTACTATGTGACAACCTTTTATGGTAAAACAAAAAATTCTCAGAAAATAAAGACTGTGGATTTTCATGGAGGGTATGATATTAAAGAAAATATACCCACGGAATACTATAAGGGAAAAGTATGGTGTCCTAAAACATCGTATGGTTGTTTTCTTGCAAGGAGAAACGGGTCAGTATTTTTGACAGGCAACACATATCTGGATGAAATGAAGTCAAGGGCTCTACTTCAATTGAGTGCTGCAGGATTGCAGTTCGATGAAAGTAGAAGTGATGTACCTAATCCGTTTGCCTATTATACTGTCATGATTCAAAACGCATTCACTTGCATGTTGAATTCTGAAAAGAAAAACCAAAATATAAGAGATGATATTTTGATTATGAATGGTGTTTCACCATCTATGACAAGACAAATTGATAATGAGCTTGAGCAGAGATTGGCAGAATATAATGAAGATCATAACATCAAGCCTAGCGAAATAATTGCCATCAAACGAGGTGCGTTTGGAAGACCCGCTAAAAAGGCAAAGGAAGAGAAACCCAAAGATAAGGTCAAAAAGACAGTATTCACCGAATCAGATTTATGGGAAGCCAGTAATAGACAGATTACTCGTCCTGGAAGCCCAAGTAAAGAATAATAGATATCTGAGGTAATATGACAAATTTATTTAAAAAGGCTGCCTGCTTTACTGATATTCATTTTGGTAAAAGAAACAATGAACGTCAGCATAATGAAGATTGCATAAACTTTATAAAATGGTTTATTGCAGAAGCAAAAGCAAATGATGTAGATACGATTGTATTTTTGGGTGATTATTTTGATAACAGAAATTCAGTTCACCTATCAACATTGAACTATGGCTTAAATGGCATGGAATTACTCAATGATGCCGGTATTCCTGTTTATTTCATTCTAGGAAATCATGACCTTTATTATAAGGAAAAGCGAGAGCTTTCTAGTGTGGCTATTGGTAGGAATTTTGAAAATATCCAGATCATTGATGAAATCCTCTATAAGGATGGTGTAACTTTCTGTCCATGGCTTGTTAGAGATGAATGGAAAGAAGTTGAAAGACTCTCCAATAAATCATCGTATGTTTTCGGTCATTTTGAATTACCACACTTCATGATGAACGCAATGGTAGAAATGTCTGATCATGGTGGATTGAAAGCCGAGCACCTACAAGGTGTGGAATTTATGGCATTCTCTGGACATTTCCATAAAAGACAGGTCAGGGATAAAATTTGTTATTTGGGTAATCCCTTTCCCCATAACTTCTCTGATGTCTGGGATGAAGATAGAGGCATGGCCATAATACCTTGGGGAGAGTTTCCTATATTCAAACAATTCCCAAATTCTCCATCTTTTAAATCATTGAATTTATCAGAACTATTAGAGTCTCCTGAGCAATATATAGATTCAACCACGTATGCAAAAATCTCAAATGATTTAGACATGTCGTATGAAGAAATACAACTGTTGAAAGACATCTACGCTAGGCATTTTGAACCAAGAAGGTTTGATATCAGTGCACCAACAAGAAATGATGATGATTCGGATTTTGATTCGAGTACAGAATTTCAGACTATAGATAAAATTGTCATTGATGGCTTGATGAATATTGATTCTATATCAATTGATAAGGGGATGTTGATAGAAATTTATAGAGGTCTGGAATGAAAGATATAGATTTTGACATGGATAATGGGGGAGAACTAAACCCCATTATTCTATCTATGGT
>DMYZ01000275.1 GCA_003483565.1 Prevotella sp. | reverse complement strand
ATCGAATTTACTGTCAATGCAGTTCCAATACAAACAAAGGATTTTAGGTGGAGTACTGCGCTGAATCTTTCTCATAATAAGAATCGTGTGGAGAAATTATCGAATGCTACGTATTCAATGAAATATATGGATGAGGCTAATGTTGATGCTGCTGGTTATTCTACCAGTAGTACTCAAAGAATAATGGAAGGTTCGCCTATTGGTCAATTCTATCTATGGAAATATGCGGGCCTTAAAGATGGAGTTTCTTCTTTTTATGTTTACGGTGAAGAAAGTCTGAAAGAAATCTATAAAACTCAGATAGAGGCAGGGGCTGATCTCAGTACTTTAGTTACGAAACAGGCTGATGGACGTTATATCGATAAATCTACAGGTAAATATGTTTCAACAACACAGCCACAAGAGACTGATCGTACAAAGGCAGGTAGCGCACAGCCTAAGCTCACTTTAGGTTGGAATAATACACTCTCTTATAAGAAATGGTCGCTTAATTTCTTCTTCCAAGGTGTATTCGGAAACAAAATATTAAATGCTACAAAAGCCTTCTTGAGCGATGTGGGTAATGTGACAGCTGGTAAGAATATCCTTGCAGGTTTAAATACAGAAGCTGCTAAAGATGGTAATTATCATGCACCTTCAGACCGCTATTTGGAGAGTGGAAGTTATTTGCGCCTGTCATCACTTACTTTGGGATATGATTTTGGCAGGATAAATGATTATGTTAAGGGTCTTCGTTTGTATATGACATGCAATAACGTATTTACGATTACAGGTTATGATGGAATAGATCCGGAAATTAATTTAGGTGGCATTACTCCTGGTATTGACAATAGAAATACTTACCCTCGTACACGTACATTCTTGTTAGGTGTTAATATTAATTTCTAAAGTGATAATTAAGATGAAAGCAAAATATTTGATAATGTCAATAGCCATGCTGTCGGTTACAGTTGGCTGTACAGACTTAAATGTAGATATCAAGTCGCAGTATACTTCATTTCCTGATAATGACAGAGCGATAGAAGCAAAGGCCGCAAGTGCATATTATTATATGCGTGGTCCCATTGGACGTAATTATAATCAGGCTCAGACACTCTCTTCTGATGAGGCGACAACTTTCTCTTTTAATGGTTCGGATTATTATGATCAGGGACAGAGAATTCATTTTGCCTTGCATAGCTGGAATGCTGATGATGCATTGATAGGTTATTATGATGACGCTACTGCCGGTATTACTGCTTGTAATAAGTTGATAACAGAATTAGGAGGAGCTGATGCTGATGCTACTGCTTCTTTGCGTGCGATGCGTGCCTATTATCATTGGGTCTTGATGGATAGTTATGGTGATACACCTATTTTGGATCATTCATTGGGAGAAAATGAAGCTGTTGACCGTTCTCCGCGTGCAGATGTTGCGAAATGGATTGAATCAGAATTGCTCGCCGTAGTAGATAAATTGCCTGATAATGTTGATGCTTCTACTTATGGTAAGCCTACTCGTTGGATGGCAGAAGCATTACTTGCCAAACTGTATTTGAATTGGGCGGTATATACTTGTGGAGATGTAACAAAATATACGCCGACAATGCCAAACGAGAAATTGAATGCTTGCGTAAAGATGTGTGATGATATCATTGCTTCTAAAAAATTTGATCTGAGCGATGATTTTCTGAAGAAGTTCTATCCTGATAATGGTTATCAAATAAAAGATTTTATTTATGCAATGCCTTTTGATCCTGATATTGATCCTGGTATGACCTATGCTCGCTTCTGGACTCATCGTTCTGGTAATAAGACTTTCTATGGCGTGGACCTTCCTAATAGTGTGGGAGGATGTATTGCTATGAATCCTGAATTTGTGGATAAATATAACCTGAAAGGTGATGAGCGTAATGAATCATTTGTTGGAGGGCCTTTATTTGTTCGTGATCCATCAACTTATAAGGCAACAACCACTCCCTGGATGATTGATGGCAAGCAGGTGACATTGACTAAGACAATAACTCTGGATAAACTTGATGAGACTATGCCTGTAGATAATACAGCCCATGGAGGTAGGTCTCAAGGTTATCGCTCGATCAAGTTTTATATGGATTTAAGTTTGACCAAGTCACAGGAACGCCGTCAGGGTAATGATGTGCCTATTTTCCGTTATGCCGATATCTTACTGGAGAAGGCTGAGGCTATTATGCGTGGCGCTACTGCGACGAATGGTGATACGCCCGCGTCTCTTATGAATCAAATCCGAGCCTACGTACATGCTCCTTCTGTAGTAGGTACACCGACATTGGATGATCTTCTTGATGAGCGTGCCCGTGAATTTGCTGATGAGAATTGGCGGCGTAATGATTTAATACGTTTTGGTAAGTTTGAAGATGACTGGGGGTATAAACATATCATTAATCCTTCAGCTAAGACACAGTTGTTCCGTCGTATATTCCCTATTCCGACGGCAACATTGAAAACCAATACCAATTGGAAGCAGAATCCAGAGTATTAAAGTATAGAAAAGTAAGTGTGAAGACAGAGTTTCTCTGTCTTCACTTTTTCGTTTTATATGAAATCATGAAAAATTCCTGTTATGAGGTATCGGTTGTCTTGTCTTTTCTTATTTGTATTCATTATTGCCGGGTTGAGAGCTCAAAATTGGCAATATGTTGATCCTCGTATAGGAAGTGAAGGCCTGGGACGAGTTTTCATAGGTCCGTCTATGCCTTTTGGTATGGTGAAACCGGGACCTGATTGTACCTGCAAACCCAATAGAGGTTGGCTTCCGATGCCAAATATCGTTACAGGTTTTTCCCAGACACACGTAAGCGGAACAGGTGGTGGACCCAAATATGGAAATATTCTGATACAACCTTTTCTCGGTGACCTTAATTCCATATCCCATGAGCAAAAACGTAAAT
>DMYZ01000235.1 GCA_003483565.1 Prevotella sp. | reverse complement strand
ACTTTTTAAAGGGGACTCATATATAGATTTATCGCTATCAGATCTCCATGGGCGCACATCCCAGCCTGTCATTACTATTGGAGCAACAGGCAGAAGTTTAGGTTGTTTGTACCATGCTTCCTCAGCAGCATCAACCAAGACCTTATAAGGAACCCTATTAGTAGTAAATTTTTGTGCAGGAAATGTATTATACCATGTAAATAAATTATATTTAAATAAATTTTGATTCGGACCACATGCAATATAATAAAGTCCATTAAATCCAGCTTCCATCATTAAAGAATCCGCTTTACTCATCGTTGTTTTCCCATTATGCAAAGGCCATGGGTCAAAAACGACAATTACGGGTTTATTGTCAACCTTTAAATAAGAATTACTTTTAAAATATTTACTTTTCATATATTGTATTGCACTAAGCCAATTTCCTTGCCCTACGATTTCATGCCCTTGATGATTGGCTATAAGGACACAGAATTTCATCTTATTCCTATTTTTTGCCTTTAAAAAAAGTTGAATAGATGTATTTAGTGGAGAATTTTCAATCGCCGTTTTATTAATCGACTTTCCATCATTATACCAATACCAACAGAATGCAAAGAAATCAATACCATTTTGAGAGGCCAAATCGATCTGCTTTTCCATAATTCTCACATCATCATCCCGCCATCCCCATATAGGTTCTCTATTAGTAAATTCTGTTTTTAATTTATAAGTAAGATGTGTTGGCGCATTAGTCGCCCATTTTGGATTTCTATCTGGACTTAAGCCTGACCATCCATCAAAATAATAAGCGCCTACTTGAACTCTATTTTTCCCGAATATAAGACAGGATACACAACAAAAAAAAATTAAAAATAACAGTTTATATTTCATGTTTCTCGACTTAATACATAAATTTTTCACAAAGCACTCTTTCTGTTTTGGTGAATATACACGGTCCTCTCCTCTTTGAAACAGACCCATAGATGTCTACCTCCCCAACGAACTATTCAATACACCTAAATTATTGAAGATTTTCCAAACTCCAAACACTAAAAAATGCAATTTTTATTGTAAATTTTTTTATTGAAAGACTGCCTGATTTTCATTAACCATCATTCTATAAAAATTAGTGATTTGTTTCCAATATAGCAAAACTCGCAAACAGGTAATCATCCTTTAAATTTATTATAAATAAGATTGATAAGTTTTCTATATAAAGCCATGAAGGGAGATATGATCGAAAAAAACAGCATCAGCAAATACTGAGGGTAAGTATAGAAAGTCAATATAGTTTTCTTTATATTATGATGCTCAAAATTATCTAAGTGTGCGATGACAGTTTTAAAATATCGGGAAGAAAGATACTTGTACAATAAATCTGATTTAACTTTCTGAAGTGTCCCCTTACTAATGGTTCCATCATTATATGCTTTTTTGATTAGCTTTACAAAATCAATCGAGAAAACCTTAAAAATGTCATATCCGCCCTTCTTCGGAACATGTTGATCATCAAAAAAGATCCTATCATCAATGATAAATTTTTTTTTGTAATATTGAGTAAGTAAAAGTGAAGTTTGAGGGAAATATTTATCAAGGGTTACTTTATCCTTAATTCTATCAAAATCTTCTTTCCACATTCCATAACCAGCACTCCAAGATGATAAATAAGACAAACCAGCAATATACTGGTCAAAACTAAAAAAGGATTGAACTTTTCGAGATTGTTTGAGTCCATTCGTGTAAATTACCTGTATCTTATCTGTTTTCAAACACTTGAGTTGTTCTATGAGTTGATGTAAAGTTCCTGCCCTAAACATGGTATAATTATTATTTAACTTCAAAAAAAGACCATGCCCATACGACAGTGCATAAAAAGAATTCATAAACCCTTCACAGTTTGTTGCATAGTAATATAGATTATTATATGAGAATTCTTCAACTAAAGATTGAGCTGTGGATTTGGCAGAATTATCAGAGATTATCACTTCAAATTCATCAAGAGATACCTCTCTTAAATCTTTATAAATACTCTCAATCGTTTTTCTTAAAATTTCGAGACGATTATATGTAGGAATGCAAATGGAAAGTATTGGTATCATAAACCCTGAATTGTTTTTCTCGAATGATTAAAGAAAGTCTTTATCCCCTGTTCCAAATGAGTATGTTTTACCTTTACCAAAGTTTTTAATTTCGTAATATCTAGAATCATCGTGTTTACATCTACACTTCTACTTTCTTTATGGACAATTTTAAATGGAATATCAATGCAATTTCGTAGTTTCCCGATAATATTATTTACAGAATAGCCAAATCCACTTCCTATATTTACGATTTCATTATTAACCCCATTGTTGACTAATTGATAAAGGGCATCTGCGAGATCATCTATATATATATAATCTCTAATACTACTTCCGTCACCCCAAACTTCAATGGGTTCTCCTGCTAATATTTTTCCTATAGCCACCGCTATGAAGCCTTGGTTTCCGTGAAGAGACTGACCTTTACCAAAAGGATTTGATGGTCTTACTATCAAATAATCTAATTTCCCTTTTCGGTTTTCAAATAATATGCCATTTTCTATAATTTGTTTTGTTAACCCATAGTAAGAGATAGGAGAAAGTTTATCTGTTTCTTTAAACTTCTCGCCATTTCTACTGTTCCCATAGACAGTCCCTCCAGAAGAAAAATATATGAATTTTATCTTTTTTTCAGAACAAAGTTCCATTAACCGGAAAGTTGGGAATACTACATTTTCAAATTCATTTTTAAAATCCTGATACGTACTTCCTGGAATTAATGTTGAAACAAGATGGACAATGATATCGATTTTATCTCCTTCTACTATAGACTTTAGCAAATCATAATCTGCTATTGACCCTCTAATGACAGTGACAGAACTTTTTATATCCTCCAATCTGTTTAAATTAGAGAAGAGTGGCTCGAAGATAAAAATCTTGTATTTTTTATCTTTTATGAATGTGTGGACAAGATTTGAGCCTATAAATCCACCACCACCTATAAATAAAATATTGATCATGATTTTTGTAAAAAGAGTTAGCATTCAATACAGTGAATGCCCATAATTTCATATATTTGATAGATTTTAAAGATTATTACCCCTATTACTAATGTCCCCTGTTATTACTATAGTTTTTCACCCTGATTCCTCAGCTTTCTAAATTCCAAGGAATATTTTGTAGCTAACTGGGGATCCATTTCAATGGTTACATTCTCATTGTTTTTAGATTCGGCCTTAGCTGTCCAGTTATAACTTCCTGTGATGACAACTTGATTGTCAATGACACAAAATTTATCATGCATAATTCCACCACGATCAGATCGGACTTTTATATAGTCAAATCCTGTTAAATCAACACCATATTTGGCATTGATTCCATCGTCATAAATAACGATCTCAATAAGAACCCCTTCTTTTTGTTTTTCCCGTAGCTTTTCTAATAGCTAATTATTTGTAAACCAGGCCATAGCAAGAGATATGGACACTTGTGCAGCATTCAAGGCCCTTATAATTTTATTTTGAATACCCGTAAAGTGTGCATCATTTCTAACATTCTGATTCCTTATTATCGTAATTCCTTGAACAACATATTTCCCATTTACCAGATTAAAACTTACTCCTTCCGGGGAAATAATTTTATTAATTTCCTCAGTACACTGTTTAGGATCGTCTGACTCCTGGATGACCTTATCCAACAAGTCCCACACTTCCGGCTTATCCGATAGTTTCCGCAACCGATCCCTAGTGTAAGTAGAACGAGAAGCATTCATATCTTCCCCATTCTCGGTTAACTTCGGTAATCCTCCATGATTGAAATCATATACGTCCCTTAGACCATATTGATTAAAGAGTTCCACAAGGTCCTCACCTTTTCGATATAAACCAATTGTTCCTGTTCCCGTTACATAAGGAACCAATTCTTGAATTGCATACTCCGATAATTTCATGATTTTAAATTTTAAGATTCATTTTATTTCCTCATTTTCAATATCTTAGCAGGAACTCCACCTATAACGGAATAAGGAGGAAAGATTCCCTTCACAACTGCACCTGCGGCAACAATAGAGTGATCACCCAGTATGGTACCATCTAATATAGTTGCTTTGGCACCTATCCAGCAATCACTCCCTATCTTTATTCCCTTGCCGTTAACCCCTTGAGATCTTATGGGTAAATCCAAGTTGGAATAATTGTGATTTTCAGCATGTACACTCACATAATTACCGAAAATGGTATTATCACCAATCTCTAGTAATCCCGCTCCACTTCCATAATGACCATGTGTACCAAGCCCAACATTATTACCAACTATCATTCCTTGTCCTAACAGTTTAAGACTTCCTGTTAATTCAATATGAGTAAAGAACCCCAAAGAAACATTGTCTCCACAAATAAGTCCATGTTTAGACAAAGCATCAATATAGCATAATCTCCCCACAGAGAAATTTTTCCCAAACTTTAACTTTGAAGCACATTTAATAGTACTTGATGGATGAATAAAAACAGTTTTAAAGCATCTCAACCTAACAATACCATAGATTAAGCAAAATATCTTGCTCAAGAAAAAATAAAATATATATGAAGTTGGAACCAGATCATCAATAACAAATGATTCCCCCTTCATTTTGGTTATTATTGAATTTATTTTTTTTATCATATACATTTTATCATTAAGGAACAGCCTTCCCGTTTTGTATCTTTATATTCTATTTTACTCAAACAATTATTTATGATTTGCAAATGACAAAATATTTGAAGGCAAGCCAGTCACGTATCAACAAGAGGACATTTTCTATCCCGGAAACAGTATGATGCAACTTTCTTATTTGATAGGCTTCTATAACTGCTGAGGTGGAAAAGCTCATCCCTCCTATTTTCATTCTGGCAATATGCTTGTCAATAAAAAGATATTTCAAATGATTCCGTTTGCGAACTAATAATTCATAATCAGCACATATTCTAAAGTTTAAGTTGTAAAGACCAATCGTATTAAACAAATTATGCCTATTATGCAATGATGCAACATGCGCTGCAGCCATAGTCTTTCTCATCACACTCCATTCAGGAGCAGAACCTAATATTTTCAAGAGATTCCCATGCTCATCTACAAACTCATTATGTGCACAAATATAATCGTAAGAAGAGATTTGATCGGTTGCCTTAATTGTATCTAAATAGTTATTTAGAGCATGGGGCAATAACAAGTCATCTGCGCCAACAAACATGATCCATTCCCCACTTGAGGCCTTAATCCCCTTATTCCAGGCATCATAGATACCCTGATCTGCTTCGGATATATGAACAGAGACCGGATCACCGTATGAATCAATAATTGCATTAGTGTCATCCTTTGAGCCACCGTCTACAAGGATAAGTTCACATTCATCGGTTAATTGAGGCACAATACTGTCAAGACATCGTCTCAATGTTTTGGAAGCATTATAAGTTGCGATGATAATTGTTATTACTTTCATAGTTTGGGAAGTTCTATAATTTTAATTGGTCTTTTTAATAGTACAGGCTGTTAATCCTAACAAGATCCATGACAAATAAATATAAGGTGTTTCATAGGGATTTACAGATACAAGACTTGTTATATAATTTGCGACAAGATAAAACGCTCCAAGAATGTTCAACATATTCTGCTTGTTATTTTTAATATAAATGTACATTTTTAAGTACAATACAGATAAGAATAAAAATCCAAACACACCTATGTCTATTGCAATATTTAAAAGTGAGGATTCTGCAAAATACAAGAAACCTTTACTAAAGTTTGAAGGATCAGAAGCACCTACGCCACCACCTAAAGGATGATTCAAGACAAATCGAAATGCATCCAGTGTCATTGATCCGCGCGCAGCAGAACTTGCTTCCTTACCAGATAGTGTTCCTGCAATTACATATTCTATTTTAGGATCGACCAAAGAACTTATCAAGATTATTATTATAGCAAAAACTATACCGTAAATTACTTTTGCTTTTTGCTTACTTTTTAAAGCATATAACAACAAAGCTATACACAAAACGCCCCACCCGGCTCTCGAAAAAGAAGTGAGCAAACAGAAAGTGGAAAGAATTAATATAAAATAAACGAAAATAGATTTTATTCTTTGTTTAGATTTAAAATACATTAAATATAGGATTAGGCAGAATACAACCAATGAATTATAAATGCCCATTTGGTTTGGTCCTCCAGACATTAGTCCACAGACACGATTAATTCCCATAATAGTGTAAGAACTAATATCATAATAAATTTGTCCTTTATTATCAAGAACGAATCCGACCTTCATCATTGATCTGAATATCATTCTTAAGGCTGGAGAAAAAAAATCTATTAAGCCTGTTATATTTATTAAAATACTTCCAATAGCAAATGAAAGTAATATATTCCCAATTTGAGTTTTTGTAAGATGTAATTTTGCAATAGATAAGAATATGAAAGTTGGAAATAGAATCTTTTTTAAGTTTGTAAGAAAAGCCATATGCTGACTATAACTGTAGGCAGTCATTACTAAACAATATATAACGAAAATAACATATAGAATGAACAAATTCCTATATTTTATTGTTTCCTGGGCAGAGTAACGACTTGTTTTAATAAAAAGTATAATAATCGCTATTTCTTTCCATAATGCAAATATATCACCACCATCTCCAAATACAATTGTTTTTATCGTACCATGAATAGGGAGAAGTAAAGCCATTAAAATAAGGATTTTATCTGGCTTTAAATAGACACATATAAGAGAAATGAAAAGGACAATTAATATTTCTAAAATCATAATATTTAAGGTTTGTGTCCAATTAATGTCCATGCCCTATAAACAGGGCACTTCAGAGTGTCCTCATTTCCAATTACAACTAAAAATGAAGAGATTCGAAGTGAGGGTCAGTTATACAAGTAATACAGCCACAGTAACAGTTACTTTCAGAAGTTCTTCAAAAATCTACAATATCCATAATCATTTCTCGATTTCAGATGCGTGTACAGCGTCACATTTATTAAAGAATCAAGCGAAATGCCTATTTGGGACATTAACAGAAGCTTTAAGGTCGCAATAATAATTGAAATTTTCATTCTTTAAGCCTGTTTCTTGAGTTTAAGATTTTCCTTCTTGACAATCTTTTGCATTATCAATCATTTTTACATGATCTGCATATCCCAAATTAACCTTCAATTCTGACAAATATTTATATGCGGTAAAATCACAAGAAATGCATCCACGCTGATGCCAATAATAGGCATACATGGAACGAAGAATCTTAGCTGTTTCACCACTATTCGTTCCTGGACCGCGCCTCCTTTTATTTAAAACATATTCACCATAAGATTTAGTCACATAATGATTAATTTGGATAGTAAAATCTTCTTTATGCCTAAACAAACCTACTCGATTTGTTTTTAATGCAACATACTTTCTAAATTCGTTTATTGGAGGTATTTTGAATTTATGACCTAAAAAATTTATATAACAAGAAATTTCATGTAAGTATTTAGGCTTGAGTTCAACCATTTCGAAATTTGTATTAACGAAAGTTTTACCGACATCAGAGAGTCTGTCCCACGAACAAAAATATTGCTCTATTATTGGTTTGTTGAGATCATGGTCTATCCTTCCAGAATCTCCAAATATTTTCCAGTAAACATAAACTGATGGATAGTTCTCATATTTCTTTATCCACAATTTGATGTTATTTTTATAAATTGGACAAATATATTCATCTAAATCAATGAACGCAATCCATTGTGTATCATTTTTGTGATGCATAAAACAATCCATATAAGCTGGCAATTGGGCAGGATGAGGCATAGGCCAATTAATTAAATCGACAATTCCCTCATCAATATAAGTTTGCAATTCGTCCATATATTTATCGGTCGAATTATTGTTATAAAGATAAAAATGATCTACACCGATAATTTTATGATATTCTACCCATTGTTTCAACGACAACTTTTCATCTTTGAATGTAGCACATATACAGAAATAATATTTCTTTTTTTGTTGCTTTGGTCTTTTTAATACTAAGAGAAAATCCCAAAAAAAGCTTTTAATGAAAACAATAGTTTTCAATAGGAAACGTGTAAAACATGGCATCTTTCCTCCATTACCATATATTAAAGTACGTGTTCCTTCTTTCTCATCATCTAATGACCCATTGATGATTTTTATTCCAAAAATCCTATTTATATTCATCTCATAAAAATATTTGTCCCCAGGGTATTACAACTATATCTTTTATTCAATGATTGTTTCCTCCCTAATCTCTCCTGAAGATGTCCCGCGTGTACACCTTACCCTTTACGTCATCAAGGTATTTGTCATAGCGGTTGGCAATGATGGCATAGGATTGCTGCTTGAAAGCAGTAAGATCATTGACCACTTCGCTACCGAAGAAAGTGGTACCATCCTGGAGTGTCGGCTCATAGATAATCACTTTGGCTCCTTTGGCCTTGATGCGCTTCATCACGCCCTGGATAGACGACTGGCGGAAGTTGTCGCTATTGCTCTTCATCGTCAGACGGTACACGCCGATGACTATAGGAGCCTCTCCCTGACCCTCCCCTGTAGGGAGGGAAATGAGCGCACGGGATATTTTTAATATAGTCTCTGTTGTATCATGAAGAACTTCCTCGTTAGTCAGATGCAGTACGATGAGCCCATTATCTTTAAGCGCTTGGTCTCGTAATGCATCTAATTTCTTTTGAGTCTCATCATTATGGTAACAACCATCAACCTCTATAACGAATTGTTTTTCAAGACAAACAAAGTCCAATATAAACTTATGCCAAGGATGTTGTCGGCGGAACTTTACCCCAAGATTATTATTCCTGATAATCTGCCATAATACATTTTCGGCTTCAGTTGGCTCGTGTCTCATCCTTTTGGCGTTTTCTTTAAGGAAAGCATAGTCAGCCGGTTCAGCTGTCATACGATAACTTCCGGCTCTGACTCCCTCACGATTAAAAATGTCGGGTGTGCTTACTGTGAGGCTAGCCTCTGCCTTCTTTAATACCTGGTCGGCGATAAAGTCTTTCCGGGTACGGTTACTGTCCACGATGGCCTGGATTAAGTTCTCCGGCACGTCCTTATAGTTAGCCAGCAACTGTTTGGTATCCTTGGGCAGGCAGTAGCCACCGTAACCGAATGATGGGTTGTTGTAGAAATCACCGATACGGGGATCCAGAGATACACCCTTGATAATACTGTCGGTATGCAGTCCCTTCACCTCCGCATACGTATCCAGTTCGTTGAAATAGCTCACACGCAAGGCCAAGTACGTATTGGCGAAGAGTTTCACGGCCTCAGCCTCCGTCAGTCCCATAAAGAGCGTGGGAATGTTTTCCTTGATGGCACCTTCCTGCAGAAGCCCTGCAAAGGTGCGGGCAGCCTCCTCCATGCGCTCGTCCCCTCCGGGACGGCCGACGATGATACGGCTCGGATAGAGGTTGTCGTACAATGCCTTGCTCTCCCGAAGAAATTCCGGGGCAAAGAGAATATTGTCGCAGTGGTACTTCTTCCGCACAGTTTCAGTATACCCCACAGGAATCGTCGACTTGATGACCATAATGGCTTTCGGGTTCACCTTCAGCACCAGTTCGATGACTTCCTCCACATGCGACGTATCGAAATAGTTCTTCACCGAATCATAGTTCGTCGGCGTGGCGATCACCACGAAGTCGGCATCTCGGTAGGCTGTTGTACCATCTAATGTAGCCGTCAGATCCAACGGCTTCTCGGCCAGGTATTTCTCAATATACTCGTCCTGTATCGGTGACTTTCGGTGGTTGATCAGATCCACCTTCTCCGGAATCACATCCACAGCGCTCACATGATGGTGCTGGCTAAGTAAGATTGCAATACTTAAACCCACATAACCTGTACCTGCTACGGCTATTTTCAAATCTCTAACATTTGTCATTATCATCGTTATTTTTAGATTTTATCAGAAAACATTTAACAAGCATCTCTTAAACGTAAGTGCCCCCATTAGTAAACGTCTATTATTCCATGAACTATCCGGAAGCACCCTGTTTATGGACGTCTCCAGATTTTACTCATAAATATTAAATCTTTGTTATTAACAAACTTTTGCGTAATAACAGGGCAAAAGTGTTTGATTTGAGATATTCTCGTCTGCAAACTTCACCAGAAGATCCTGGATGTAACCTACCGGTGGGTTTGCATTAATCCCGAAGCTTCAACCAACAGAGAACTTAAAGGCTACGTTCTTTGCTGACCGCTCGCTGCCGATGTTAAACAGGTTCTTAATTGTACGTTTGAAGTGGCGCATATTCTGCTCGGCTAGGTTGTTGCTGAGTTCCAGGCTTCCATTCCCCAGACCACTCTCCATGGCGCCCCATT
>DMYZ01000304.1:1608-6265 GCA_003483565.1 Prevotella sp. | reverse complement strand
AGGTAAGCCGGAAAAATGAAATTGGTTCCTGCCTGTTGACAAGAAGTGGATAAAAATAGAATATAAAATAATATAAATTACTGTATGATAGCTGTTTGTGTTATTTTGTCCATCTCTAAAAAGTGGATGCAATATAAAGGAAAAAAAGAGCAGCCATCTGTTATAATGATAACTGCTCTTGATATATTACTTATGACTTTCTTCTTTAAAAGCATTCATAATCAATGTAGGTTGGTGGTTTTTGAAAGCTCCCAGCGGATAATCCCCTTCCAGTTCCGGTGCCCAATAGAATACGCCATGGCAATGACCGCCCGTCCGGGTCTTCACGGCTTCAATAAATTGTTTCAGCCAGTGATAACCTTCTTCTGCATGATCCGCACGATAGCCTGTTTCTACAATCATCGTTTCAGAGCCATATTTATGATAGAGATGGTTGATATTGGCAATGACTTTTTCAGAAGTCTCTTCATCGCTCTTCGTCAGTTTGGCATCCTGATCCCAGTAAGGATAGACGCTGAGGCCGATCATATCCCATTTCGCTCCATATTTTTTGAGTCCGTCAAAAATGAAATCATAGCGTTTCTGGTCACATCCTCCATCCAGATGGACGATGCATATTGCTTTCGGATAAACACTTTTCACCGCCTTGTATCCTGCTTCGGTGAGACCGGCATATTGTTTCATGTTGGTTTCTGCCCGTCCTACAGGCCACAGAAAGCCGTGGGTCGTCTCATTGCCTACTTGTACCCATCTTACGTCAATACCGTTTCTTTTGAGTAATGTCAGCGTTGCTATGGTATGTGCAGCCAGTGCCTTTTTCATTTGAGGATAGGTCATGTTTTTCCATGCGGCAGGGATATTCTGTTTGCCGGGATCAGCCCACCAGTCGCTGTAGTGGAAGTCGATCATAATAGCCATACCGAGTTTTCTGGCTCTTTTAGCCATAGTCAGCACATCTTCCTTGCTGCTCCATCCGTCTTTAGGGTTAACCCATACGCGAAGTCTGACGGCATTCATTCCGTATTCTTTTTGCAGGGCGGTATTTTCCATTACGACGCCATTGCCGTCTTTCAGCTTTACACCCGTGGATTCCAGCTGTGTCGTGCCACTGATGTCAGCCCCGAGCCAGAAAATACCTTTCTTTTGTGCCCATGTGCCTGTTGAAAACAACAGTGCCAGAGCAATTATAATCTTAAGTCTTTTCATCGAATGAATAATTTATGATTGTTTCTTGAAATTTATTTTTAGCAAAGATAATGAGATTTAGGGTAAGAGCAAACTTTTTATGATTTCTTTATTTTTTTCAACAGGAGATAAAATGTCTGACTTCTTTTATAATCTTGTCAAGAATAGTGTCAGTAAAAACAGCTGTCCGGGCAAGACTATCCAGATGAAAATCCGTATGCATTTTAGTGAATTCTGAGAACATGGAACTTAATTTGTCAGAGTCTTTTTTATGATTGATTATCTTTTAGCTTGTATTTCATCATTAAACAGGTGGTAAACTGCCGCCAAATGGAAGCTAAAAGGGTATCAAATAGAGGCAAAACAGCCATCAAATATCTTTAAAGTTTTGCACTGTTGTAAAATGAAACTTTTTAAAATTTATAACTTGCTAATATTCAGTTGTTTATAAAAAATACGTGTAACTTGCTTATTTGGAATGAAGTAAATAATCGTCGGCAAATCTGGAAATTATGACAATGATCTTGTAAAGATAGATGTTTTTTTATTGATTTAAGGCATAATATCCGGCTGTCTTTATCCGTATCATTTATTATAGATAAAAAAAGTGTTGTTGTGATGTCACAAACAATATACTGAGAGTGTCTCTTAAATGAACATGAACCCGAAAGCGTTTGAAATATGGATCAAAGAGTTGCGCCCGCAACTGTTTCTTCTCTCCGTCCGAATCTTAGGTGATGAGGATGAAGCAGAAGATGTGGTACAGGATACCGTGTTGAAACTTTGGTCCATGGAAGAACGTCTTGATGAATACCGGTCGCCTGATGCGCTGGCCAGGGTCATCACGCGGAGATTGTCCCTCAATGCCATAAGGAGTAAAAGGCATGGAAGTCTCAGACTGGAGATTCCGATGTCAGACTCGCCGGAAGACCGGATGATTGATGAGGAGGAAGAGGAAAAGGAGAAGGAACTGATCCGATCCCTGCCTGACAAACAGCAGGTCGTTCTCCGCATGAAACATATAGATGGTATGGAAGTGTCTGAAATTGCACAGGTTACGGGTATGAGCAGAGATGCAGTGAGACAGAACCTGTCACGGGCACGGAAAAAAATAGTCTCTTTTTTTAAATAAATAGATGACAAGCGGTCATCCGGGCTGCCTTATTCTGGCAGCCCTTTACTCAAAATACAAATGGATTCTATCCGGGAAAGAAACAGCAATAAAAAGAAATCTGTTATCTCGGAATAAATGAAAGGAAAACAGAAAATGATAACAATCCATCAAGACAAGGCCAGGGAATGGCTGGATAAATTTCTCGACGGAAGAACTTCCAATGAAGAAGAAAAGGCTCTTTATGCATTTTTCGCTTCCGATGGAGTACCGAAGGACCTCAGAAAATATAAGAAGATGTTCTCCTGGTATGCAGGAAAAATGCAGGGTGAACTTCCATCCCGTTCAGCGAGAAGGCATAACATCATGACAATATGCTCCCTTGCAGCCTCTGTTCTGCTGCTAGTTGGTATTGGAATGGGAATTCAAAATCATATTAAACAGCAGGAAGTTTACGAGAGCTATCGTGGCAGCTATATTGTCCATGACGGGAAAAAAATTACCGATATACGGAAAATCCTGCCTCATCTCCAGGCCACAGAGAATCATGTGAAAATGTTGAAACAAAAGGTCCATCAGCAAGTCACGGAAGAAACAGACGATGAAGACCTTCCTGTCATTTAATTAATCAGGAGGACTGAATATGAAACGAATACTAACAGTGATTTTAAGTTTTATGCTTGTGCTACCATTGATGGCACAGGCTAGTATTGACAGATTAATCACAGAGATTGAGAGCAAAGGTGTGGATGGTACGTTTATTGTAAAGCGCAGTCCTGTGAATAAAAAAATCGTCAGCAAGACACGTTGTTATGATTTCATAAGTAAGAATGGAATCTATGCCCAGAAATTCATTCAAGCTTTCAAGGAGAGCAGTGATAATGCCGTGAATTATGTTGAATCCAAAAACAATTGTGTAGAAACGTTTGTCAGTGGAAGCACGGTGACTACATATATTCTTAGTATTGAGAACAAGGAGAGCCGGAATCCAAGGGTCTCTCTTGTCATTACGTCAAAAGAGACAAATTACAGATCGGAAATCTTTGTTCCTGATTCAGGATGGTCTCTACAACTGACTCCAGAACAAGAAGAAAAACTGGAAGAAGATCTCAGTAACCTTGAGGATCAGCTTGCTGAGGTGGTAAAGAAAAAATAAGTTGTCCTGATGAAATAAAGATTATAAAAAAGTAAATTTAGTGTAATGAATTTATAGAAATGGCGTCTGTATAATTGTAAGGTGATTGCCGGAAAGATATTCGTAGAGCCGGATATTATTGAAATAAAATATATATAAAAGAAAGGTTAGTTCCTTAGAATTAATCTGTTTTCTCTCTCTGATGGGGCTGACAAGTGTGTCAGTCCCTTTTTTTTCTTGTTGGTAGTACTATTTGAAGCTGTTTACAGAAAAAGTGTTATATTTGTGTAATGGAATCCTAAAAATTACGTCTGTATAATTGTAAGCGCTTAAGAAATTTAATCCTTTAAAAACATCTGATCATGAAAAAGTATGTATTTATTATTGTTTTATTTTTAGTGAGTCTTTCGGGGTATGCCCAAAAGTCGGTTGATGAACTGTTTGATTCCTGCAAGGATATGAATAACGCCAGTATTGTTGATATACCGAAATCACTTATAAACTCCTCTGTGTTGAAAACATTGAAGGATAGAAAATATAAAAAGATTTGGAAAAATATAGATTCTGCTCGGATAATATATGTGGAGGAATCAACTCCAGAAATCAAGGCTAAAATGATGAATATCGTTGCTGATTGCGAGAAAGAGGGGATGGAACGGATCGTACAATCGAATGAGGACGATGGTAAGGTTTTCATCATGGCAAAACCGAATGGGGACAGAGTAAAAAATTTACTGTTTATTTTTATTGACGAAGATGAGAGCGTTCTCGTAAAAATTGACGGAAATATAGGTATGTCAGATCTCAGTAAGGTTACAAAAGTTATGTTGCCAAAATAGTTAAGAAATGAGAATGTCTTTTTTTAAAAAGAACTGACTGGGATGGATACTTCCACTTTCAAACAATGTTTCTTACCTTGCAGTCGGAGGCTCTATGGGGTAGCTTTCCGTCTCACGCGCAATGTGCAGGAGGCGGAAGACTTCGTACAGGAGACTCTTCTCAAATTATGGATGTGTCGTGAGCGACTTGGAAAAATGAATAATGCGGAAGCTTATAGTATCGCAGTCTTGAGAAATCTTTTCAAGGACCGGTATCGCAAATCGGGTTCTTTAATACCTGACGTGTCTCCGGAAGATCTTCCTTTAACATCAGAAGATGATATTGGAAAAAGAATAGAGCAGTCTGAGGCTTCTGACCAGGTGAAACAGCTCATTGTACATCTGCCC
>DMYZ01000304.1:1025-1520 GCA_003483565.1 Prevotella sp. | reverse complement strand
TTACGGTCAATAATATAAGAGTGCTCCTGAGCAGGGCACGGAAAACGATCAGACAACAATTTAGAATATGAACATCAATCAGATAAAACAACTTATCGCCAGATATTATGACGGACAAACTTCTGAAGCGGAAGAGCGAAGGCTCCATGATTACTTCAGCAGTCCCGATGTCGCTGATGAACTAAAGGAAGAACGTGATTTCTTCAGGCAGATGAGGGGCGATATATCGGTTCCCGACGGACTTGAAGACCGTCTGAGCAGACAGGTTGATATGTGGGATAAGGTAGAGGAAAGCGTCACGCAGCGTACTCATACCGCCACTCTTTGCTGGATAGCAGGTATTGCAGCTTCTTTCCTGATCCTTCTGTCTACAGGATTATACTTGTGTCAGCAATATTCTGAAAGAGATTTGGCACAGCAACAGAAGAGTATCTATATGCCCGAAGAAACTTATGATAATCCTAAAGACGCTTATGCAGAGACACAAAGAGCATT
>DMYZ01000304.1:532-848 GCA_003483565.1 Prevotella sp. | reverse complement strand
CGTAAACTGGATATGCTTCGGATATTGTCGTGCAACTGCCCTTCACTCATCCCTTCTATTAGAAACTATGCTGTCGCAATTTATAAAAATAATCGGTATCAACTCCTGATGCAAGAGAATGAGGATGGGGAAAAAACATCTATTTACAAGAGAGGACTTGGCAAAAATAAGAATGAGTTTGTTCTCTTGAGCGTTGAACGTGACGAGCTGAATATTATCAATGTCATTGGAAACGTTTCGCTTAATGATATCCGGCAACTTCATGATCAATGATTTTATGATATGAAGTGTTCCTGAAGTTGCCTGATGTCTTTTA
>DMYZ01000304.1:0-237 GCA_003483565.1 Prevotella sp. | reverse complement strand
CCGGATGTACTCGTTATTATCTATATTGGTAACATAAATACCATCTGCCTTTTTCTTCGTTTTCAGACCATATCCCCAGTTCATGGTTTCTGCCTCTACACGACGGTATGGATTGAATGGTTCGAGTTGTCTTAGTGGTTTTTGATCAAGCCAGTAAGGAATCTCCTGTATTGTACCATCAGCGTTATAGGTGATTTCTGCAGCGGAAACAGATCGCCGTTCATGATGTTCCGGAGT
>DMYZ01000215.1 GCA_003483565.1 Prevotella sp. | reverse complement strand
TCGATTCGAATCGCTGCATGAATAAGCATTGGTTAATATAAAGAATGAATACGTTTGGCATACTAGAAATAAGATGTCAGATAATAATAAGTATAAATATTTTGAATAGTACTACAATATATTTTCTTTAAAATAGATAATATCTAAAATAATTATGTATCTTTGTAGTCTCAATAAAACTGAATTGTCTGATTCTTTATTTATAATAAAGGATTCTGGCATATAAATTGCAGGATGAGAGACAGATATAATCTCGGGGCTGACTGGATTTGACAGCGGGATGAGATGGTATGTAAGCACGCGGAGCCTCGTTGGCTAGCTCCTAAATCAGAGTGAACAAAAATTTAATTGGCGAAAATAATTACGCTCTCGCTGCTTAATCGAAGTACAGTAGATTACTGGCTTAATCCCGTCACCAGGTGATGGGACGAGACACTGCTCAACGGATGTTGTTCCGAATCTTGTTGGTTCAGCGGTGCAGGTAAATCGGGAATAGTTTGTGTACGTCTCGTTGCATAAATGAAATTTTAGAGGATAAGGGTATAGTTGGTAGTCCGGGTCTTGCTATATCACGAAAATGAAAGCTGGAATAAACGTGTAGAAAGCATATGGTTTCCCTGTTTGGACGAGGGTTCGAATCCCTCCAGCTCCACAACACATACACTTATAAGAATTACGCCCGATCTTACAATGTAAGGTCGGGCGTTTTAAATATCTGCATTTATTTAGTATTCAATGTATACAGACTTTTGTCTCATTATACTGACAGTATAAATAACCTTTATTCGGCAGTATTTTCGCTTTCATCTTCCACTAAAGTTATTTTTTCCACAGGGGTGATTCTTTCTATTGGTTTCCGCTTTACTACCAATGGTACATTTTCAACAAGTACATTGCTGGTGGCAAGGCCGAAGGCTTTGGGCATATTCGCTTTCAATCGCGATACAATACTGTAAGCATTCATAATGAGACGCTCTTTGGTAGATCCGGAATTGAAAGCAGCGTATACGCGATGGATAAAGACAAAGATAAAATTACCGGCTATATGGTGTTTGTTCAGTGATGGATAACCGCTGTCAAGTGTCATGCGATTTCTTTGTACAAGATCTTCAATGATCTGGCGTAAGTAGAGATTGATGAATGGCTGGATACGGAATCCCAACTTAAGATTGATACGATAGAGTGTATTGGGAATAATCTCATAAAACTCATATTGAAGTGTTGACGGTGCATCCTGATAATCTATGTGAAGCAGCCAGTAATGGTCTGCTCGCATTGGGTGCTTGTTGATAATGGAATAGAGAATACGTTGTTCTATTTCATATTTTCCGGAGAGTTTGCTCAAGTATACAACGTTAGTGGCAAATTTGGCTATCTGGTTGTCTGACTTGATGTCTGAGATAATACTGCTGTATTGGCGTATATCCTTCGCTTCAACCTGATGACTGCGAAAGGCAGAACCATTGTACCATATATACATGATAATGAAAATGATACCGGCAAGCAGCATCGTTACCCATCCTCCATGAGTGAATTTTGTTAGATTTGCGAGAAGGAAAATAGATTCTACGGTGACAAAAACACTAATGACAGGTATGGTAATCAGTTTGTTTACATGTTGCTGTCTAAGGAAAATACTCAATAAGAATGTTGTCATAAGCATCGTAATCGTAATGGCAAGCCCGTAGGCTGCTTCCATATGGGCAGAACTTTGAAAACTCAGGATAACAACGATACAAAGTATGTAGAGTGTTATATTGACAAATGGGATATAGAGTTGTCCCTTTATATCTGTAGTATATTTTATTTTTTGCCGAGGCCAGAATTTTAGGTTCATTGCTTCACTGAATATAGTAAAAGAGCCACTGATGAGTGCCTGGCTGGCAATGATCGCTGCGATAGTAGCCATAATAATGCCGAAGAAAAGCATACTTCGCGGCATAATAGCATAGAAAGGGTTTACACTATCAAAAGATACTTTTGCGTGAGCGATGATCCATGCTCCCTGTCCCAGATAGTTTGCAATAAGCATTGTCTTGACAAAACCCCAGCTTACACGAATATTCTTAACCCCACAGTGTCCCAGATCTGAATACAGAGCTTCAGCTCCTGTGGTACAGAGGAAAACAGCACCAAGGATAAGAAACCATTCCGGACTAGTAATAAGCAAATGAATGGCATAGTAAGGATTAAAGGCTAGTAGAATGCGAGGATACGTGCCTAGCTGAGAGAAGCCCAGGACACCAAGCATAGAAAACCAAATGAACATAAGTGGCCCAAAGAAGCGCCCGATCATTTTTGTTCCAAATTGTTGAATGAAGAAGAGGACAGAAACGATACAGATACATATTGGAATGACTGGTGTAGAAGGCTGATAAGTTTTGAGTCCCTCTACTGCTGATGTTACAGTAATAGAAGGTGTGATGACACCATCGGCAACCAGCGTGCTGGCTCCGGCTATTGCCAGCAGATAAACCCATTTCTTGCTGTGCTTGCGGATCAGAGCATAAAGGGCAAGTATTCCACCTTCCCCTTTGTTGTCGGCACGGAGTGCGAGAATCACGTATTTGAATGTTGTCTGTAGCGTGATAGTCCATATTATACACGATACTGCACCAATAATATAATCAGCATTAACGGTATCGCCAGCTTTGACAATGGCATTCATTACATATAGAGGGGATGTGCCTATGTCACCGAAGACTATACCTAGAGTGACGAGGAGTCCTGTTAAACTCAGTTTATGGGTGATGTCGTTATCCTTTTTTGTAGTAGACATTTTTTATATGTTAATATTTAATACTTTTTCAATAATAGGAGCCATATCATAGTATTTGTATTCGGCAAGGCGTCCACCAAAAATGACAGCTTGTTCCTGACTCTTGGAAAAAGTTTGGCTTAGTTTATCGGCCTCTGCTTTATATTTAGTAAAAAGAGCTGTGTTTTTTTCATCATTAATAGGGTAGTAAGGTTCCATACCATCCTGCCATTCCATAGAGTATTCACGACTGATTACAGTTTTGGGATTGTCATAGACTGATTGCCCGAAACTTTCGAAATGTTTGTGTTCAATAATACGGGTGTAGGGTATTTCAGCTTCTGTGTAATTGATTACGGCGTTGCCCTGGTAATTTGGCATATCTTTTATTTCCGTATTAAAGCGGACCGTGCGGAAGTTGAGTTTTCCATACTTATAATTGAAGTATTCATCAATCTGGCCTGTATAGACCAAGTGATCTGCAATATTTTCCCAAATGCTTTTGAGGCTACCCTGTTGGGGAAGCTTTATACCGGCATTTGCCAGTATTTTATAGAGTGAAGATAATTTCTCGCTGGTATTATTCCTTTCTAAGGGGGCAAAAAAATCAATACCAGTTATAGTGTCAATATCTTTTAAGAGCCCGGCTGTCAGTTTGTTGTATCCTCCGATGGGGATGCCTTGGTAGCAGTCATTAAAATAATTATTATCAAAGACCAGCCTTACTGGCAGACGATTAATGATAAATGCAGGAAGTTCTTTACATTTACGGCCCCATTGCTTTTCTGTATAACCCTTGATGAGTCTTTCATAGATATCTTTTCCGATAAGAGTTAAAGCCTGTTCTTCGAGGTTACGAGGGGTGACAATACCTTCCCTTTTCATACGAGCGATAGCTTCAGCTTTTTGCTCGTCAATTTTAGCTTGGGCTTCATCAGGAGTTTTCACACCCCACATCTCATGGAATGTATTCATGTTAAAAGGCAAATTATAGAGTTGGCCTTTATAATTGGCTACAGGTGAGTTGGTGTAGCGATTGAATTCTACGATGGAGTTAACGAAATCCCAAACTTTCTTGTTGCTGGTATGGAATATGTGTGCACCATACTTGTGGACATTAATGCCTTCAATGTTTTCGCAATAGATATTGCCTCCGAGGTGGGAGCGCTTGTCTATGACCAGGCATGATTTACCAGCTTTGTGAGCAAGATAGGCGAAAGTTGCTCCAAAAAGTCCGCTTCCGACAATGAGGTAATCATATTTTTTTATCATATACTCAAACTGTTTTT
>DMYZ01000124.1 GCA_003483565.1 Prevotella sp. | reverse complement strand
GCCATAATCGGCTTTGTATCTTTGATAGGACTATCATTTATTTATGAACTGTTCCTTGTTCATATAGATTGGAATACAGCAGTGCAAGGGTGGATAGAGCCTCGTGTCCCTAAAGGTAGTTTGATGGTTGTGATGAGTGTTCTTGGAGCTGTTGTTATGCCTCATAATCTTTTTTTACATTCAGAAGTAATACAAAGTCGTGAGATTAATAAAAAGGGAGAAGAAAATATGGAGAAAGCTCTCCATTATGAGTTTTTTGATACTCTTTTTTCAATGATAGTAGGTTGGGCTATCAACAGTGCAATGATCCTTCTTGCAGCAACAACATTTTATCAGCATGGTACATCTGTGGAAGAACTTTCTCAAGCAAAAGATCTTTTAGTTCCATTGCTTGGTAATAATGCTGGTGATATATTTGCGCTGGCTTTGCTGCTGGCTGGTATTTCGAGTACTATTACGAGTGGCATGGCTGCAGGGAGTATCTTTGCAGGTATGTTTCAAGAATCCTATAATTCCAAAGATCCACATTCTTTTGTAGGAATAGCTTTGTCTTATGGTATATCCCTTATTATTATTTTGTTTATCAGCGATCCGTTCAAAGGGTTGCTTATTTCACAGATGGTCTTAAGTGTCCAGTTGCCTTTTACGGTTTTTCTTCAGGTCAGACTTACGTCTTCCAAAAAAGTGATGGGAAAATATGCCAATAAGAGATGGAATGCTGTATTCTTGTATGCTTTAGCTGTTATTGTAACTATTCTTAATATCTGGCTTTTTATAGAAAGTCTTTTTTAAATGATAACTCTATAAAGTTTCCTCTCTGCAAATTTCATGAGTCTTTGTATATGTATAATTTAATGTTTCGAATTTAACCAGCTTTATGTTTAATCAAGCTTGTAACACAAGACATGCCCATTTTTTATCAAATTTTCTTTTTGTTTCATGGAATCCCAGAGAAATGGCCTTATCCAATAATATAGGTATGTCCTCTTCATAAAAACCACTCAGAATGAGTGTCCCGTTGGAAGCAATGGCGCTTTTGAAACTCTCCATGTCTTGCAAAAGAATATTGCGATTGATATTTGCCATCACAATATCAAAGACACCACATATATGATTAAGTACATGTGCATCGCCCTGATAAATTTCAATATTATTTATATGATTGATCTCTGCATTGTGCCGGGCATTTTCCACGCTCCATTCATCAATGTCATACCCCACGATATCTTTTGCACCTAATTTGCTTGCGGTTATTCCCAAAATGCCTGTTCCACATCCGCAATCAAGTATCCGTTTGTCTCTAACAGAAGAATGAAGCAAGACTGAAACAATCATTCTTGTTGTCTGGTGTGTTCCTGTCCCAAAAGCTTGAATAGCATCAATTCCTATTTCAATATGATTATTATTCCATGAATGAGGTCTATTAATATGTTTAGCATCATAGATGATAATATCATCATCAACGATAATTGGATTAAAACCTTCATCTTCCCACGTTTTATTCCAGTCTTCATCGATAACATCTTCTAATGTATATTGAATATCTGCGTCTTTTAATAAGAAATTTTTTATGCTTTCGTTGAGTGCTTCTTTGTCAATAAGATCCTTCTGTCCGTAAGCTTTTAATCCATCATCTGTATTCTCAAAAGATTCGAATCCTGAATTGCCGGCAGCATCGGCAATAAGGTCTTGCGCATCTTGGAGAATCTGCTTATTGCATATTATTTTAAATGTTGCAACTTGATATTTCATCATTTTAAAAGTTAAATTTGTATGCAAAGATATAAAAATTAGGGATAAACCTATCATCGTTTAGGGTTTTTCCGTACATTTGTCATGTAAAAATATATAATTTTGTGTCTAGAAAACAAAGGAGTATTAAGATGAAAAAAATTGTTCTTCTTTCAGTCCTTGCTGGAGTGATGCCGTTAACAATAATGGCTCAGGACGACGACCTCTACTTTACACCAAACAAAGCGGAAGTTGAGACTAACTCCTACAAAAATACAGATCGGACTCCAACTTATTATAGCGGGTCTGATAGAAATGTTGATGAATATAACAACTATGGTCGCTTTTGGAGTAAATATCAAGAGATAGGTTCCGACAGTACGGGCAATGATATTATTCATTTTACGAGCGGTAGAGGTGTTGATTCAGATTCTCCTTATATAGATACTACTTTTGTAGGAAAAATTTATGTCAATGGTAATGATATAAATGATTTCTCTTATACCGACAGAATGTATGATTTTGATGGATTCTATGATCCTTGGTTTTATACTTATCGGTGGGGATATGGACCTTATTGGCGTTATGCTGGTTGGTATGATCCTTGTTGGTTTGATTATGCAGGCTGGTACGATCCATGTTTTTATGGAGGATATGATCCTTGGTTTTATGGTTATGCCGGTTGGTATAATCCATGGTACTATGGTTGGTATGGTTGGGGGTACCCATATTATGGAGGCGGTTATGTTTCTAATGTTGGTGGCAATCCTCGTGGCTTGACAGGATATCGTACATGGGGTGGTATGAATGAAAATAATAATAGATCATCAGATTCACGTACCTTTGGGTCTCGTGATGCAAAATATAACACCTATTCAAATAGAAGCAGAAGCAATCGTTCTTTTGGCAACCGTACGTATAATGAACCGTCTTATTCTACTCGAAGCAGTAGCTTTGGAAATGCTGGAGGCTTTGGCGGCGGTCATATTGGCGGAAGTACTGGAGGCTTTGGCGGCGGTCATGTTGGCGGAGGCTTTGGTGGTGGTCATTTTGGTGGTGGTCACAGGTAATGTAAGCATATTTTTTATAATGATAAGATATATAATGAAATTATGAAAAAGAGATATTTATATTTGGCAGCTTTGGGACTTATAGTAATCCCGGCTGCTGCTCAAGAAACCTATCAGAGCGAGAAGCTGATTGAAAATGATCTGAATGGTACTGCTCGTTATGTTGGTATGGGTGGTGCAATGGAAGCTTTAGGTGCTGATATCTCTACCATCAGCAGTAACCCTGCAGGTATTGGTCTCTTTCGTAGTTCACAGGTAGCACTTTCTGGAGGACTCGTTGTACAGGGTAGTGCAAAAACGAGTTTGAACTATGACAATACTGATATAAGTATTAAGGGACATAAGAATAATGCTAGTTTTGACCAGATAGGTTTTGTGTGGGCTCACCGTACAGGGAACCGTTCTTTTTTGAATTTCGCTTTTAATTATCATAAGGGGCAGAATTTTGATCAGATTCTCTCAACAGCCGGCAGCCTTATAGGTCAGGTGAATAATAATACTATTTATGCTTCACAGAATAAGCTTTCAGCTTTGAAGTATAATAATAATGCTACTGATTCCTGGCAGACTAATGCTTTGGATGCAGCCTATATAGGTAATACCAGCAATCCGGGGATGTTGAGCATTGTTAATGGAGTTGCTGATTACCTTGATGGCAAGTCTTATCTTTTTGGGCAATATCAGCATGGTTATATAGGCAATTATGATTTTAATATCAGTGGAAATATTAATGACCGTGTTTATCTTGGTGTAACTTTTGGCATTCAAGATGTACATTATCATAGCAACTCTTTTTATACAGAGAATTTGGAAAATAGTCAGTATAGTAATTCCTTTGAATCACTGCGTATTACAGGCACAGGTTTTGATGCTAAGTTTGGTGCTATTTTTCGTCCCATTGCTGATTCACCTTTTCGTATAGGACTGTATGTGAATACACCTATATTTTATGATCTTAGTTTAAGTGCATCCAGTGATGTTGATATGGGATTTATTTCGAATCCTGATAATACAGCATCAAGAGGAAATGATGCGGATTATGATTATAAAATCAATACACCGTGGAAATTCGGTGTCAGCCTGGGTCACACTATTGGTAATTATCTTGCATTGGGTGCTACATACGAGTATTCGGATTATAGTACGCTTGATAATCGCTATAATGATGGTGGTTATTATGATAATTGGTATGGTGATTACTATCAAACTTCAGTAAGTGATGATGCTATGAATGACAATACTAAGTTTGTTCTGAAGGGTGTACATACATTGAAGCTTGGCGCTGAATATAAACCAATTAAGGATATGGCTATCCGCTTGGGATATAATTATATTTCTCCGAAATTTAATAAAAATGGTTTTCGTGATGGTTCTATAGCTTCTCCAGGTACAGCTTATGCTACGTCTACTGATTATACGAATTGGGGGAGCACTAATCGCTTTACGTGTGGTCTTGGATATACTATGGATAAGTTTTTCTTTGATATGGCTTATCAGTATAGTTCTACTAATGGTGATTTCTATCCCTTTATGAGTTATACTCCGAAGGTTGCTACGGACTATGAAGGTTATAATGTAGCTAATGCATCAAAGGTAAGCAATAAACGTAATCAAGTCTTGTTGACTTTAGGATATAAGTTTTAAGTTTATAATTAGGACGATATAGTGATAAAATATCTTTGAAAAAAGTTAAGAAACATTTGGTAGTTCCGAAAATATAATATATCTTTGCGCTGAATTTAGAGATTAATGCATATATTGTGTTCATCTCAAGCAAAAATGATTAAAGACAATAACTTTAAATAAGATTAGTTTTTTTAGTGGTTAATTTAGTTTTAGTAAGTATGTAATAGAGTTTGTCGTGAGACAAGCTCTATTTTTTTTGTTTAATTAAAAATAAATGGTATCTTTGCAAAAAATACTCTGATTTATAATGAAAAAATACCTTTTTTTATTGTTGATGTTACTAGCAACAATTTATTCTTCTGCTCAAAACAAACGTGAATTTCGTGGTGCATGGATACAATGTGTTAACGGACAGTTCCAAGGCTTGAGTACTCAGGAAATACAGGCAAACTTAATTTATCAACTTGATCAGTTGCAAAGGGACGGCATTAATGCTGTCATTTTCCAGGTACGTCCAGAATGTGATGCGCTTTACGCATCCAAATATGAACCATGGAGCCGGTTCCTTACGGGGATACAAGGGCAAGCTCCAGCTCCATATTGGGATCCTTTACAGTGGATGATAGAACAATGTCATAAACGAGGAATGGAACTGCATGCTTGGATTAATCCTTTCCGTGCTAAAACAAAGGGTACAAATGTTTTGGCCTCTAACCATATTGCTATGCTACATCCTGAAAGAGTTTTTAGTTATGATAATCAATTAATTTTGAATCCCGGTATCCCTGAAAATCGTGATTATATATATAAAATAGTACAGGATATTGTGAGTCGTTATGATATTGATGGTATTCATATTGATGATTATTTTTATCCTTATCCTGTAGCAGGGCAGCAAATTCCGGATAGTAATCAATTTAGGCAGCACAGTAATGGTTTTACTAACATCGCAGACTGGAGAAGAGATAATGTTAATATTTTTATTAAAGGCCTTTGTGAGTTAATTCATAAAACCAAACCATGGGTGAAGTTTGGTGTAAGTCCTTTTGGTATTTACCGTAATCTGAAAAATGCGGCTAATGGTTCAGATACTAATGGTTTGCAGAATTATGATGATTTGTATGCAGATGTGCTTATGTGGGTTAATAACGGGTGGGTGGATTATACTGCGCCACAACTTTACTGGCAGATTGGCCATCCTACAGCTGATTATGAAACTTTGATAAAATGGTGGAATCTAAATGCTTCTAACCGACCTTTATATATAGGTGAAGATATAGAACGCACTTGTAAGTATGCTGATCTGCATAGTCCAGGAAGCAATCAACTGATGGCTAAATATAAATTACATCATGAAATGAATCATGTTCAAGGTACTGTGTTGTGGTATTCCAGATTATTGGCAGATAATTATGGTAATTATGCATCTGCACTTCATAATAATTATTGGAAATATCCAGCTTTACCACCATTAATGCTGTTTCTGGATAATAAGGCTCCTCGGAAGCCTCGGAAAATGAAACCGGTGTGGACAAGCGATGGATATATTCTTTTCTGGCAGGCTCCAAAAGCTAAAGATTGGGGAGATACGACTGAAAGATATGTTGTTTATCGTTTTGGAAAAAACGAAAAATTGAATATTAATGATCCAAGTAAAATTGTATGTATTACTTCTGAACCAATATTTAAACTTCCTTATTTGAATGGAAAAACAAAGTATATATATGTTGTTACGGCATTAGATCGGGTTGGGAATGAAAGCCACATTGCAAAGAAAAAAGTTAAACTATAATTAACAAAATCAAAGGGCTAACTGAAAGATCAATTAGCCCTTTGATAATATATCTATACTAGAAAAATTATTCTTTAGTTAACTTTTCAAAGAATTTGTTAAGATCATCATCAAGACCAGGCATTAAGTCTCCTCCAAGAATGACAGTATCATCATCAGCAATATAAAGTTCTGCAGAATCGTTTTTATCATCTTCGCACTCGAGAACAAAACTGTAAGGTTTAAGAATACCCATGTTATTCACTAAGTCTTGATTCTTTCTTAATTCGTCACGAAGCACGGTCGCTGCCTCATCGAAAAAATTTTCATCTTGATAGTTGATCCACTCTTCGATAGTTACACGGGTGATTTCTTCCTCGTCATCGTTGTAGGCAATAAGTTCGCCTGTGTCCTGGTTTGATTTGACATGAATGTCCGTAATAAGGGATGTTTCTTCGGATACGGGGAACTTCTCGGCTATCTTGCGAATAAACCGATCAATTTGTTGTAAGAACTGTTCTGATCTTTCCATCATCACTTTAATTATAATTGTACTATTAAGCAAAGATACAACAATTCGTATAAACCCCAAAAAGAAATGCTGTTTATTTTTTCTTTCAAATTATTTGATATTTCAAAATATAATATTACTTTTGCATTTGTAAAGTCTACTTTGCAAAAAAGCAAACTACAGGATTGAAAAACGGACAAAATTCAAGCAGACACAAGGAAGAAAGATGAATAAAATAACTCATAATGGAATTATACAATCTATAGAAAATGATTGTATAAATGTACGTATATTTCAATCTGCAACATGTGGTTCTTGTAAGATTGCAGGTCATTGTAATGCATCTGATCAGAAAGAGAAGATAATTAGTATTGAGCACTGCAATATTACTGATTATCGTATTGGAGATTCTGTTATCGTCTATACAGAATCATCTACAGCTCATAGAGCTACATTTATAGGATATGGCATACCTTTTATATTGCTTGTTGTGACTCTTTTCATTATCAAGGCTTTTACGGGTAGTGATGTAGCTGCTGCTTTGGGGAGTATAGCTGTATTGATACCTTATTATTTCGCCGTTTTTTTGCTGCGAGCTAAAATACAGAATCTTGTTAATTTTAAAATTGAAAAACAGAACCACCATTTTTCTTAAAAAATATTTCAAATAACTAAAACAAAATCAGAAAATTATGAATTTTATTTTAATTGCGGTTTTAGTTCTTGGAGCAATAGCCTTGATAGCAGCTGTTGTCTTGTTTTTTGTGTCCAAGAAATTTGCCGTCCAAGAAGATCCTCGCATTAATGGGGTTACAGGAATACTTCCCGGAGCCAATTGTGGAGGGTGTGGCTATGCTGGTTGTTCCAATATGGCTGAAGCTCTTGTTAAAGGCGCTGATTCTGGTACTCTTGAAGGAATAAGGTGCCCAGTTGGGGGGGATGGTGTCATGTCGAAAGTCGCAGATTTGTTGGGCATGGCTGTTGCTAACTCGGAACCGATGATTGCCGTCGTCCGTTGCAGTGGTGCATGTGATGTTCGTCCACGTATTGCGGAATATGATGGCCTTCGCACTTGTAGTGCCATGCATTCTACTGGTCGTGGTGAAACAGCCTGCGGTTATGGCTGTCTTGGCTGTGGTGATTGTACTTGTGCCTGTCAGTTTGATGCTATTCATATGAATCCGGTAACAGGATTACCTGAAGTAGATGAAGATAAATGTACTTCCTGCGGTGCTTGTGCCAGGGCTTGTCCACGTAATATTATCGAGCTTCGTAAGAAGGGGCCTAAGAACCATCGTATTTATGTTTCCTGTGTTAATAAAGACAAGGGGGCTGCTGCAAAAAAGGGCTGTCAGGTAGCTTGTATCGGTTGTGGCAAATGTGCTAGAGTTTGTGCATTTGATGCGATTACTATTGAGAATAATCTTTCTTACATCGATTATAATAAATGTCGTATGTGCACAAAGTGTATATATGAATGTCCTACAGGTGCTATTGTGAAAATGAACTTTCCTGTATGCAAACAGAAGTTTATGGACTCTGCAAATACGACAGAAACTGTTCTGCCTGTAATATCTATAGTTAAATCTAAAGAGGAGAAGTAAATGAAATTTCATACATTTAAAATAGGTGGTATTCATCCTGACGAGAATAAAATTACTTCAGATATGGCTACTATAGTTGCTGCCTTACCGAAGCAGGCAATTTTTATGTTGTCACAGCATATTGGTACTCCTGCTAAACCTGTGGTAACTCGTGGTGATAAGGTTAAAGTTGGAACATTGCTGGCTGAAGCTGGTGGTTTTGTATCAGCACCTGTATATAGTAGCGTTTCCGGAACTGTTGCTAAAATTGATAATGTAATAGATGCTACAGGCTATTTGAAGCCTGCAATTATTATCAATGTAGAAGGAGATGAATGGGAGGAGAATATTGATAAAAGTGATAATCTTGAGACTCTTGCTGAACATCCGGAATTAACATCAAAGGAAATTGTCAATCGTATCAAGATTGCCGGTGTAACAGGCATGGGAGGTGCAGGTTTCCCAACTTTTATAAAACTTTGTCCTCCTCCTACAACTAAGCCGGAATACATTATCATCAATGGAGTGGAGTGTGAACCTTATATTACATCGGATTTCCGATTGATGATGGAACATAGTGAAGAAATTCTTGTAGGACTTGATCTGTTAATGAAAGCTGCTAAAGTAAATAAAGGCTACATTGGTATAGAAGCAAACAAATCTGAAGCAATAGAGCTTTTGACGAAATTGACAGCTGCTGATGATAGAATTACAGTGATTCCATTAAAACAGAAATACCCTCAGGGTGGTGAAAAACAACTTATTAATGCTGTTATCGGACGTGAAGTTCCACCTCCACCTGCAATTCCTGTTAATGTTGGTGCTGTAGTACAGAATGTGGGTACAGCCTTTGCTGTGTATCAAGCTGTTATGAAACATAAGCCACTTTTTGAACGCTATACAACGGTTACAGGCAATAATATCAAAAATCCCGGTAATTTTCTTGTAAGAATGGGAACCCCATTTTCTCAATTAATTGAAAGTTGTGGCGGACTTCCTGAAGGGGATAATAAGGTTCTTGCTGGAGGCCCTATGATGGGCAAGGCTGTGATGAGTCTTGATGTCCCTGTTTGTAAAGGAACTAATTCGATTACTGTCTTGACAGGGAAAGACGCTCATCGTAGATCAGTACAGGATTGTATCCGGTGTGGCAAATGTGTGGATGTTTGTCCAATGGGACTGGAACCATATCTGCTGGCTACACTGTCGTCTAAAGAAATGTATGAGCAATTAGAGCAAGAGGACGTTACCTATTGTATTAGCTGTGGCAGTTGTCAATTTACATGTCCTTCGCATCGTCCTATTCTTGATAATATTCTTAAGGGCAAGGGCATTGTTCTGGGGAATATAAAGGCAAGGGCTATTAAGGCTAAAGTTGAATCTCAGGCGAAACAAGCTCTGTCCGATATAAAATAATTCATATCACTAACTAAAGAATATAAGAAATAAACATAAAAATGGGAAAAATAATAGTTTCTCTTTCACCACATGTATATGGAAATGACAGTGTTGAACGTAATATGTATGGTGTACTTATTGCGTTAATTCCTGCGGTTCTCGTATCTCTGTTATATTTTGGTCTCGGGTCTGCGGTCGTTTTATCGACCAGTATTGCTTCGTGTGTATTTTTTGAGTGGGCAATATCGAAGTATCTTTTAAAAATAGAACCACAGATTCTTGATGGGTCTGCTATGGTTACAGGCTTATTACTAGGTATGAATTTACCTACTAACTTACCAGTTTATATAATTATTATCGGAGCTCTTGTTGCTATTGGAGTAGCAAAGATGTCCTTTGGAGGATTAGGACATAATCCTTTTAATCCTGCATTAGTTGGCCGCTGTTTTCTTTTAGTTAGTTTCCCTGCTCAGATGACAAGCTGGCCAAAAATAGGGCAGCTTGCTAATTATCTTGATGCGGAGACTGGGGCAACACCTCTCAGTGTTATGAAGACAGCTATCAAAACTGGTGATTCCTCAGTGCTTTATCAACTTCCTGATGCGGTACATATGATGTTCGGTAATGTGAATAATGGTATGGGTGCAGGTACGACTGGTGAAGTTTGTGCTTTAGCCTTACTCATCGGTTTAATATTTATGTTATATCGTAAAATCATCACATGGCATATCCCAATATCTATTCTTTGTACTGTCTTTGTATTTAGTGGTTTACTTCATTTAGCTAATCCTATATATGCTAATCCTGTATATGAGCTTTTGAGTGGAGGCCTGCTGCTGGGTGCTATCTTTATGGCAACAGATTATGTGACAAGCCCGATGACTCATAAAGGGCAAATTATTTATGGTATTGCTATAGGATTTCTGACGGTTGTTATTCGTAATTGGGGAAGTTATCCTGAGGGAATGTCATTTGCTATCCTCATCATGAATGGTTTTACACCACTTTTCAATCATTATCTAAAACCCAAGCGTTTTGGCCTTTCTAAATGAGTAATCTAATTAAATAACTAAGAATTAAAAGATTAAAAAGATGCAAAAATTAAAATCATCTTTAACAAATATGGTTCTTGTGCTTGTCGGATTCTCTCTTGTTATCGGCGGATTATTGGCTTATGTCAATCATATAACTGAGAATCCTATTGAAGAAAAAGCAGAAAAGACTCTTGCTGCTGGTATTAAAACGGTTATGGGGACTGAAGATTTGCAGGTTCTTGATCCTGTTAAAGATCAAGAGACTATTGCTGGTAAATCAATCTTCTTTATAATTCATAATGCTCTTGATAAGAATGGCAAACCATTGGGGGCTGCCGTGGAAAGTACGACAAGTGGTTTTGGCGGTGATCTTAAGGTCCTTGTTGGTTTTGACCTTCATGGTAATATATTGGGATATACAATACTAAAAACATCAGAGACTCCAGGTTTGGGAGCAAAAGCTCAAAAATGGTTCCAGAAAGAGGGTAAAGGAAACGTTATTGGAAAAAATCCAGGTAAAGGGGACCTGCATGTAAGTAAAGACGACAAGAGTGGCAATGCTATTGATGCCATTACTGCTAGTACTATTACTTCGCGTGCCTTCCTTAAAGCTGTTAACCAAGCTTATACTGCTTATATGAAAAAGTATGATGATGGTAATACGGGAGCAAGTTCAAAGGTTAACATTAAAGCAAAGAAAGGATAAATGAAATGAGTAATTTGAATATTTTTCTAAATGGCCTTATTAAGGAAAATCCTACATTTGTTCTTTTTCTTGGTATGTGCCCTACGTTGGCTACAACTACCAGTGCTATTAATGGCCTTTCTATGGGATTGGCTACAATGGCTGTGCTTGTCTGCACAAATTTTGTTATATCGTGCATTAAGAATATTACTCCTAATATGGTAAGAATTCCAGTATTTATAGTCGTAATTGCTGCTTTTGTTACTATATTGCAAATGTTTATGAGTGCTTATGCTCCTGATTCAATCAATCAGGCACTTGGTATTTATATACCGCTGATTGTTGTTAACTGTATTATATTAGGTCGTGCAGAAAGTTTTGCATGTAAGAATACTCCTGTAGCCAGCGTTTTTGATGGATTAGGTATTGGACTTGGCTTTACATGTGCATTAACTCTTTTAGGCAGTGTTAGGGAATTGCTAGGAGCAGGTTCCCTTTTTGGAATTCATCTGTTGCCGGATTCATTTAATATCCTTCTCTTTATTCTTCCACCGGGAGCTTTCCTAACATTAGGATATTTAGTTGCAATCATTAATCGTATCAAACGCTAAAACAGACAAGCATAATGGAATATTTATTAATCTTTATATCGGCAATATTTGTTAATAATATTGTTTTATCACAATTTTTAGGTATATGTCCTTTTCTAGGGGTATCCAAGAAAATTGATGCAGCGATAGGTATGGGGGTTGCTGTGACTTTTGTGTTGACCCTTTCTACTGTTGTTACCTATTTGGTGCAGATTTATGTTCTCAATCCTTATCATCTTCAGTATCTTCAAACATTGTCTTTTATCTTAGTTATTGCGGCTTTGGTACAAATGGTTGAAATTATCCTGAAGAAAGTATCTCCGGCTCTATATCAGGCGTTGGGTATTTTTCTGCCGTTAATCACAACGAACTGTTGTGTGCTTGGTGTAGCAATCTTAGTTATTCAGAAGCAGTATAATCTAATGGAGAGTGTGGTTTATGCATTTTCAACAGCTTTAGGTTTTGCCCTGGCTTTGGTCCTTTTTGCCGGTATTCGTGAGCAGCAGGCATTGGTTAAGATTCCTAAAGGTATGCAAGGTATGAGTATTGTCCTTATCACTGCTAGTTTATTGGCTTTAGCCTTTATGGGGTTCAGTGGATTACAGGGTGGACTTAGTACTCTTTTTGGTTTGAACTAGAAGGAGCAAGTGAACTCTCAGATAAGATAGAAATATTTTTTTGAAAAAAGGTACGTATTATGAAAATAAATACGTACCTTTGTGTTGTTAGAATACAACTAGATAAGAATGAAACAGACTATATTAGTTACAGGTGGAACAGGTTTTATCGGCTCACACACTACTGTAGAGTTGATAGAAGCAGGTTATAATGTTGTTATTGTTGATAATTTGAGTAATTCTAAAATAGAAGTACTTGAGGGAATTGAGAAATAAAAGGTACAAGACCAGCCTTTGAGCAAGTTGATCTTAGGGATAAAGAGGCCACAGAAGGGACAATGAAAAAGTACCCTGAAATAGAAGGGATCATTCATTTT
>DMYZ01000092.1:704-6138 GCA_003483565.1 Prevotella sp. | reverse complement strand
TTTCACTATTTCAGACAAAGACCTTAATGAAGGAAGTCATGGATGTAGTTGAATACTCAAGTATTGTACAAAAATTATTTTTTGTTTCATTAATCAGGTTTGTAATACCAAAGAAAGTCTATGTTACAAAATTTTGAGAAGAATTAGAGGATATTAAATAGTTTTGTATTCCGAAAATGATCAATAATGCTATGAGGCTACATAGAACCTAAATTAAGTTACATATTAATTAAACTAAATGACATGGAAAATGAAACTTTAAGACCTAAGGTCTTGTTATTACTTTTGATAATATGTTTTCTACCTGTTGAACTTCTTGCTCAAAAGGAAATTAAAGGAATTGTAAAAGATGAAACAGGGAATCCTGTTATTGGAGCCACAGTTGTTGAAGAAGGAACAACTAATGGCACGGTTACTGATTTAGATGGGGAATTTGATTTGAAGGGAATCAAAAAACCTTTTATAATGGTTTCTTATATTGGCTATGAAAATCAAAAGGTTCCGATTAAGGACATATCGAATATCGTAGTTCTTTTGAAACCGGAAACGAAAACTTTAAATGACGTTGTAGTTATAGGTTTTGGATCTATGAAACGAAGTGATCTTACTGGTTCTGTCGCCAGTGCCAATTTAAAGGATTTTTCCAAGGAACCAAACACTAATTTAATACAATCTTTACAAGGAACAGTTCCTGGTTTAAATGTTGGACAAGTTGCTTCTGCAGGAGCAACACCATCAATCAGTATTCGTGGTACAAATACCATTTCTGGTAATAGTAGCGTGCTGATAATACTTGATGGTATTGTCTTCAATCAATCGTTATCTTCAATAAATCCAGCAGATATTGCTAGTATAGATGTCTTGAAAGATGCATCGGCTACTGCTATTTATGGAGCTCAGGCTGCTAATGGTGTTATTTTAATTACTACTAAGAAAGGGAAAACGGGCAAAGCTAAAATCAATTTTTCTAGTTCATATACCATTCAGAATCCTACACGAAACCTTCATCCTATGAATCGTTCGGAAATGTTAGCATGGGACAAGAAAGTTTGTTGGCATGATGCTTATACTGAAGCTTCTGGATATACGGAAGATAATCCTAATTTTAATCTTGCTTCAGTGATGCCTGATGCTTATTTGGTGAATTCCGAAGGGAATATTATCGATACTGATTATGATTGGTTTGATGCTTTTACACGTCAAAGTACTATTTTGGATACGAATGTGAGCATCTCAGGGGGAACAAGCGATATTTCTTATTTAATATCACTAGCAAATACGGGACAAAAAAATTATCTCTTAAATGATGATTTTAAAAGGAATTCAATTCGTTTGAATGTAGAAGGTCAGGTTAGACCATGGATGAAAGTTGGTATTCAGTCTTTTGGTTCTTTTATTAACCAAGATGGTCAAGAAACCTATCTTCCTTATTTGATTTCTATGAGTCCTTTAGCATCTCCTTATGATTCAAATGGAAATTTAATAGATTATCCAATGTATACAGCACGAGAGAATCCTTACCATGGTTCTGACGTAGATGATTACGAAAGGCATAATTACTTTTTTGCCAATTTTTATACAGAAATTAAATTACCCATAAAAGGACTTACTTATCGACTCAATTTTGGTAATAACTACAATATTAATAACCATGATTATGCTAGTCAATACGCAAATAGTAATAATGGAGAAGCATATAAAATTCATTATGAATATTACGATTATACTTTAGACAATATCTTATCCTACAATAATACTTTTGGAAATCATAGCATAAATGCTACTTTTGTATATGGTGCAAAACGTGAGAAATATGATTACACTGATGCTGATGCAACAACGTTCTCAAATATTACATTAGGGTATAATAGTTTAGAGTTGGGCGGAAATCAATATACGTCTTCTGATGCATATAAAGAAACTTCCCTTTATCAAATCGCCCGTATGAATTATAAATATAAAGATCGTTATTTAGTTACGGGCACAATTCGTCGGGATGGTTATTCTGGTTTTTCTAAAAATAATAAATTCGGCGTTTTTCCATCAATGGCCTTAGGATGGATAGTATCAGAGGAACCATTTTTTAAAAATGTAAAATGGGTTGATAATTTAAAGATTCGTACGGGATATGGTGTAAGTGGAAATCAGACTTCAAGATATTCTTCTCTTTCTAGGGTTTCTTCAGATATTGGATATATCTTTGGTGATGGAACTACTGGTTCTGTACGTCAGGAAATCTCTTCTTTAGGTAATGATAATTTAAAATGGGAACGTACTTCAGGTTTGAATTTTGGAGTGGATTTTACATGTTTTCACAATCGAATAATAGCCACACTTGATAGTTATATTACAACTACAAGGGATCTACTTTACAGTGTTTCCATACCTACGATTACTGGGTATTCTTCAATTTTGTCAAATATTGGTAAAATTCGAAATAAAGGTATTGAATTTACAATTACATCTCGAAATATAGTATCAAAGAATTTTGAATGGCTGACAACTTTCAATATTTCTTCTAATAATAATAAAATTCTCGCATTGAGTGGGAGCGGAGATTTGACTACTAGTAATCTGTTCATAGGTCATTCCCTTTCTACCATTTATGATTATAAGGTAAATGGAATATATCAAGTTGGAGATAAAGATATTCCTGATGGATATTATCCTGGTGACTATCGTATTGTTGACGTTAATGGAGATGGTAAAATAACAACAGCTGATAAAACTATATTAGGTAAGACCGATCCTGCCTATCGCTTTGGAATACTAAATAAATTTCATTATAAGAGTTTCACGTTGTCCTTCTTTATAAATTCTGTCCAAGGAGGTAAAAATGGTTACCTTGGAAGAAATTCCTATTCTGCAACTTATAGTGATAATGATTTACGCTATAATCGTATTAGTGAAGAAGCTAATTTGTTCTGGTCTCCTACTCATACAAATGGTATTTATTCACTTGCTTATACTGCCGGGGCTATTACACCATATTTATATCAAAAACGCAATTTTATTCGATTGCAGGATGTAACTTTCAATTATGACGTGCCAAACCATATCATAAATCACATAGGAATTCAAGAACTATCTGTCTTTTTTAATATAAAGAACCTTCTTACGATTACAGGTTGGCATGGTTGGGACCCAGAATATACAACAAGTTATACTGATGATAATGGAAACACCTGTTATACCGGGAGTACTTATGACGGACGCCCAGTCATGAGGAGTTTTTCAATTGGTTTTAATGTTTCATTCTAATAAATACAAAAAATCATGAAACGAATTTATATATTATTACTTTGTATTAGTGTCTTATTTCTCTATTCTTGTAACGAAAATAAGTTTCTTGATGAAACGCCACTTGATTTTTTAAGTGGTGATAATGCCTATAAAACAAAGAGTGATTTTAATGCTGCTATAACAGACCTTTATTATTTAACCCGTCTGGAGTTTTATTGCGATGGTGATAGAAGCATAGATTATCTATATGGTACAGATTTAATGTACCAAGGGGGATCTACAACATCTAATCTTGCAACGGACTTTTCTGCTTCTGGAAGTGTTGCTAAGACTCATTGGGATAATTTCTACAAGATTATCTCTCAGGCCAATGTTGTATTAAATCGAATTGGCAGTACAGACTTACCTGATTCAACCAAAAATCTTTTTATAGCAAAAGCAAAATTTTTTAGAGGTTTTGCTTATCGTACATTATGTTATCTTTATGGGGGAGTACCCATTTCGCTTAATGAAGTTACATCTGCAAAAACTGATTATACGCGTGCCTCAAAAGATTCCACATTGATACAGGCCCAGAGTGATTTGAAATTTGCCGCAGAAAATCTTCCAGACATTAATAAGGTAGAAGATGGTGAAATCAGCGCCCCTGCAGCTTATACTTTATTGGCAGAAGTTGATCTTGCAAGGGAAGAGTATCAGCAAGCTGTAAAAGATGCTTCAAAGGTAATTGATAATAGCTTTCTTGCTCTTATGACGGAACGTTTTGGTACTCGAAAAGATGAACCTGGAGATGTCTATTGGGACCTTTTTCGCCGTGGAAATCAAAACCGTTCAGCTGGAAATACGGAAGGGATATGGGTTATTGAATTAAATAATGTAGATAAAACTGGCGGAGGTTCTACAACTAATACTTATTTTTGGACAACTCCAGGAAATTATTTATTAGAAAGACATTGTGCTCCTCAAGTAGGTTTGTTTAAATTTTATATGCCTGATGGATCTGTTCTTTCACCTTTTAATTGGCCAATTGGTGATTATACAGGAGGTCGTGGTATCGGTAACATTTATCCTGACCCACATTTCAGTAAAGATATTTGGAAAAGTGATTGGAATAATGATATTCGAAATTCTAATTATAATTTTGTAAGAAAGTTTAAATTCAATAATTCAGATTTTATTGCCAAGTATAGTAAGGAGTTTGGAGATAGTATAGATGTGATGAATCCTAAACTTCCCAATGGTGTTACTATGTTAACAGGAATGGGAAATCAAGATAGTTTACCAGGCCGTTATCTTGCACCTTATCAAACAAAATGTACGACGCCTTATAACCATCCTGATGGATTATATCTTGATAAGTCAATATATGAATTATCAGGAACTGCTGGAGGAACATATTGTGATCAGTACATGATCCGTCTTCCTGAAGCTTATTTGCTTAGAGCTGAAGCCTATTTGAAGTTGAATGATAAGCAAGATGCAGCGAATGATATTAATATAATTCGTCATCGGGCTCATGCTAGTGATGTAGAAGCCGATAAAGTGACTATGGACTATATTCTTGATGAACGAATGCGTGAATTTGGTATTGAAGAAAAACGTCGACTAACTTTATCAAGGACAGGATTGTTTTATGATCGTATAACCAAATATAATCCATGGTATAATCATCTAAATAGTGCTGACGGAAAAGATTATTCCAATACATACTCTTTATATCCGATACCAACTACAGCTATTGAAGCTAATAAAGATGCTGTGCTTACACAAAATCCAGGGTATTAATATAAATATTATGTTGCTAGTTCTTTGAGATTATAGATTAATGCCTTTTGATAGATGAATAGGTCGTGAATAGTGTAAAATGCTATAAGCTATTAATAGTATCATATTTGAACTTACTTTTTACAGTGGGTTCAAATATGATTAAGGGCATTTAATAAAATATTTCAATAATTATCTTACTTATATTATTAGTAAAACAACATGTTGGTTGAATTAAAATAAAGCATATTTAAATTGTCCTATGGGTATATGATTAAGAAGATTGAAATACTGCAGCATAGTAAAAGCAGCAACCTTGGTCGCAATTCTTGCGAAAAAGCCATCAGGTTGCTTTGCATAGTTTCGTATCATCATAAGATGGTCGCTCAGCTGCGAGAAGACCGTCTCAATTCGCTTTCAGAAACGC
>DMYZ01000092.1:0-485 GCA_003483565.1 Prevotella sp. | reverse complement strand
TGGGCGCACTGAGATAGCCCTTGTCAGCGAGTATCATGCAGTTATGGTATTCCCACTTGACATCCTTCTGGTAAAGGATATCAGGCACATTGGCGGTCGTCATGTCAAAAGAGTGTATGACACCGGTGATGCCACACAAAGCGTGAAGTTTATAACCATAGTAGTACATACGTGATATGTCAGCTTATATTGATTATTTGGCATAGATGCGTTATCTTTTTCATAGTATACAAGAAGAAAATGAGTCAGAAATACTGAATTTTATCCCATAAAGACTGTTTAAATATAGAAAAGATTGAAGCCTATGAAAAGGAATATTTATCCGAAAAAGCAAGTGTTTACACCAATGAGTGTTTCTTATAATTCTTTTAAAGAAAAAACAGTATATTTGCAAAATAGAATCAAATGGACTTGTATAAGGGCATATGATGAAAGGTAATGAGTGATATCAATAACTAATGACATGAATAAAAAGATAATCCTAT
>DMYZ01000247.1 GCA_003483565.1 Prevotella sp. | reverse complement strand
ATAGTGAAGTTCTGATATTCTTCCTTTTCAGGATGCTCCATGGCATCTTTCAATTTTTCAATGCCAAAGACATTGACATTAAGATGATGAGCTCCCTGGTCAAAGTATCCATCCAGGACATCAGCCAGAGTGTTGGCGCGCTCTTCGTCATTATGACCCAGAGCCCCCGGATTTATGGTCTGAGTATTGGATATACCGTCGAGAGCATATTCGTAAGGTAGTTTGGCAACAGAGTTCAGTGAAGCCAGAAGACCGTTTTGTTCTGCACCGTAACTAGGGTTGGCACCTGGTGACAGTGCTGTTCCAGCGCGACGTCCGTCCGGCATATTGCCAGTATATTTACCATAGACAACGTTGGAGGTAATGGTCAGGATACTCGTCGTCGGCTCAGAATTGCGATAGGTGTGATATTTCTTGATCTTTGCCATAAAAGTCTTAAGCAGCCAGACCGCAATCTCGTCTGCACGCTCGTCATCATTACCATAGCGAGGAAAATCCCCATCTGTTTTGTAATCAAAGGCAAAGCCCGTTTCATCACGGATAATGTTGACCTTACCATACTTAATGGCAGAAATAGAATCGACTACATGACTGAAACCGGCAATACCTGTAGCGAAAGTACGGCGTACATCCGTGTCGATGAGTGCCATTTCTTCAGCTTCATAGAAATACTTATCGTGCATGTAGTGGATCAGGTTCAAGGTCTTGACATAAACTCCGGCCAGCCAGTCCAGCATATCCTCGAAACGTGGCATGAATTCTTCATAATTGACAATATCGCCTGAAATAGGGCGGAGAGCCGGACCAACCTGCTGGCGGGTCTTGGTGTCGATACCTCCGGTGATGGCATAGCAGAGTACTTTGGCAAGATTAGCGCGTGCTCCGAAGAACTGCATCTCCTTACCGGTCTGAGTGGCAGATACACAGCAACAGATACTGTAGTCATCGCCCCATACCGGACGCATTACGTCATCATTTTCATATTGGATACTGCTGGTCTTGACAGAGATCATTGCTGCATAGTGCTTGAAAGTCTCCGGCAGACGGCTGCTGTAAAGTACGGTGAGATTCGGTTCCGGTGAAGGACCCATATTTTCCAGGGTATGCAGGAAGCGGAAATCATTTTTGGTAACCATTGAGCGACCGTCCTGTCCCATGCCTGCTACTTCGAGGGTTGCCCATACCGGGTCACCGCTGAAAAGTTGATTATAAGAAGGAATACGGGCAAATTTCACCATACGGAATTTCATCACCAGATGATCAATAAGTTCCTGGGCATCCTCTTCTGTCAATACTCCTTCTTCCATGTCACGCTGGATATAAATATCCAGAAAGGTTGAAATACGTCCTACAGACATGGCAGCTCCATTCTGGGTCTTTACAGCACCCAGATAACCGAAATAAAGCCATTGTACTGCCTCTTTTGCATTCTGTGCCGGCAGAGAAATATCAAAACCGTATTCAGCAGCCATTTCCTTCAGGCCTTTGAGGGCACGGATCTGCATGGAAACTTCCTCACGTAACTGGATAACCTCATTTATCATCTCGTGGTCACCCATTGTGTCTAGGTCTTTCTTCTTCTGGGCAATCAGATAATCTATACCATAGAGAGCTACGCGACGGTAGTCACCTACGATACGTCCCCTGCCGTAAGTGTCAGGAAGCCCTGTCAGAATATGTGCATGACGAACAGCACGCATTTCCGGAGTATAAGCATCAAAGACTCCGTCATTATGTGTCTTGATGTATTTTGTGAATATTTCATTTAGTTTGGCTGAGGGCTTATATCCATAAGTGGTACAAGCTTCTTCTGCCATACGGAAACCGCCATAAGGCATGAAAGCGCGCTTCAGCGGTTTGTCTGTTTGAAGGCCTACAATTTTCTCCAGGTCTTTTGTCGATTCATCAATATAAGCAGCCTTATAAGCTGTAAGACTGGATATGACATCTGTTTCCATATCAAGAACGCCACCCTTTGCACGCTCCTCTTTCTGAAGTTCTTTCAGTTCGCTCCATAGTGTGTCGGTAGCTTGAGTAGGTCCTGCTAAGAAGTTTTCGTCGCCGTCATAGCTGGTGTAGTTATGCTGAATAAAATCTTTAAGATTAACTTCAGATTTCCACTTGTTTCCTTTGAAACCTCTCCATTCTTTTCCCATAGTTGTGATATTTTTTTATTTATTGGTTGAAATACTGATCTTTTTACCTTTTTTCATTAAGGTTGCAAAGGTACCAAAATAAATTGGATTAATTTCAGGTATATGAGTTTTTTCGGGTTGTTTCAGGAATATATTTTATTCTGGAGCAGGGCGTTTTACCTGCTCCAGATGTCTGGCTTGTGTTTTTTACTTTTTATAAAAACTATTAAGATGCAGCATTGCCTGTTTAAATTGTCTGACGTTAATCTGATAATCCGGTATCGGATTAAGTTTACTGTCTGTTACCTCCAGTGATCCGTCACCTTCGTGATTCAGAATAATGTCATTCTGAATGATAAAAGCATATTGCAGATCTCCTCCGGTGACTTGCCATGTTCGAGGTCTGCGGTCCCACAGGTAATGTCCGAAGCTGTAATCTGCCGGTGGATTCTGTACTCCCAGACAACTTTTCATTAAAGTAGGGACGATGTCGTAGTGAGTTGTGCGGTAATGGTATTTATGAGGTTTCTCACCGGGAAGATGTATCAATAAGGGGGTACCTATTTGCCAACGGGAGAAGTTTCCACTATGCCCCCAATATCCTTTATGGTTTTCATTAAATTCCTGGGCATGATCACCGGTGATTACAATGACGGTATTTTTATCCATTCCGTTTTTCTTGAGAGCTGTAAAAATCTGTCCGATAAGTTGGTCTATTACGTTAGTGCAGTCTCTGTAAAGGTTGAAGAATGGAGTAGGATTCAAATCATTGTCTAGTTTTGAATAATCTGCGAAAGTCCAGGCAGGCTTGAATTTGCCCTGTTTGCTTGCAGGCAGTGCAATAGCGTGGGCCAGATCATAGAAAGCCATGGAGAAAAAAGGTTTTCCGGAATGTTTTAATGCAGGCAATTCCGTGATGAGATCTTTTGTAATACGGACATCCCGGTCATAAGGAGTTTGCCCCGGTGTATTCCTCTGCAAATGCGGAACATGCTGAAAGACGATTCTTGCAAAGGGGGGATTGTCTAAAGTGGCGCTGGCATGGATATGGATGCCATAGCCTTCTTCTCTCATCTGGTCGATAAACAACGGACTGACATGACTGCTTTCTACAGCTTTCCAGTAAATGGAAGGAATGCTGAAAAAGAGGCCGAAGACTGCATACCGGGTACCATTGCTGCTGCTGAAGTGGTTGTCATACCATTGGTTGTTTTTAGCAAAGGTATAGACATGCGGCATTGTTTCCGGGGTAAGGGTTCGCTTACTCCAGGAATCAATAAGAATAAAGATGATATTCGGCTTTTTGGTGTTTTTTACTTTTAATTTGTGAAGGGGATAATTGATCACGTTTCCACTCATGTCTTCACGTGCAATTTGTGCTTCTGTAGGTTGTTTAAATCCCATATCCTCCAATTTCGTATTTGCTTCAAGTGGGAAATAATAAGGAATAATCCGCGTAGAGGCTATGATGGACGATTTTTGCATGAATGAACCATATACATGCATGATGTTTGCTGCAAGAAGGCAACTGATGAGAATGCATACCGAAATGATCTTAGCGTGTCTGGAGAAATGTATCCTTTGTGCCAGAAACCATAAGAAAATACATATTCCTATAGCAATTATAAGCCTGAGCGATTCTTTTACATAAAGCAATGGACTGAAATTGAATATTTCATTTGATCCTGGCCCGAATACCATATTTAAAATAATCCCATTGAGATGGAAGCGGTAGAGTTGGAAAACTTGCAGATTGATTAAACAAAGAACAGCTATCAGACAGACAGATGTGATAATAAGAATTTGAGCCGTCTTCTTTCTACCTAAGAAATATTCGGGTATAAAAAATACCAAGAACAAAGCGGTTGTTATCAGAGCTGAGTGACTTAGGCAGGAGGTGATAAAATAAAGCCACCCTGAGAAGTCCATAATCTGATACGTGGCATCAAAGAAGATGTAGATGAATAATAATATCGCGAGAAATAAAGTTGATAAAATGTAATAGGAAAAAGCCCTGGATTTCATGTTTTTTTATTCATTAAAAATATACGCAAAGTTACCTCAAAGATGCAAAGGCATAACCCTGTTCTTCACCAATTATAGTTGTTTATATAGCGATTCGATTCGAATCGCTGCATGAAAGGGCATTAAAAGGAATGTAAAAGATGGCTTTTTACACAGCGATTCGAATCGAATCGCTGGTAAAAAGAATACCTTTTATCAGGGAATATTTATCCCTTCATAAACTTATCTCAGTGAAGACCGTCTGTTCTTTATCTTTGTTTAAGGAGAACTTTATTCGTTCTCCTTGTTTTTAGCATCAATGGCTTTGATCTTCTCTTTGACGAGTTTCAAATCATCTTTAAGTTTTTCAACTTTACGGTTCATCTCCTCTATGAGCGTATTGCCTTTTTTGCTTGACACATTGAGGAAACCAAGGTTATTCTCATAAGTGTTAATTTCCTGCTTCAAACCTTCATAGCGGCGCATGAGCCGGCTGCGTTCATTGTCAAGGGCTTCACCTCCGTTTTTGGCAACGTTCTGGAGGTTGTTCTTGAAATTGTCCAGACGGCGCTTGGCGATACTGATGTGCAGGTCTTTATAGAGTTTGTCAAGGACATCATGATAAGCCTCATAAATTTTGTCCTTATCCTTATAAGGAACATGTCCGACAGCATTATATTCATCAATCAGTTTTTGCACTTCGTTCTGAATATCTTCGCCAGCATTTTCAGAGAGTTCCTTCAGCTTATTAATAATTTCCTTCTTTTTGCTTAGGTTGGCATGTTCTTCGGTATGTGCACCGTTGT
>DMYZ01000241.1:8046-15505 GCA_003483565.1 Prevotella sp. | reverse complement strand
GATCAGATATAAAGGAAAATAAATTCAGAATCTCTCATAATGATTTTTTCATTATGAGATTTTTATAATTTTAAATATGTATCTTTGTAAGATATAGTAATTATGATGGAAAGAAATGATGATGCTCATTATTTTCTAAACCTGATACAGCGTTCAAAACGTGGGCGGTTTAAAATCTATATCGGAATGATTGCCGGTGTAGGTAAGACATGCAGGATGTTAAATGATGCCAGGGATATGCTTAAAAATGGCATTGACGTGCAGATAGGATATATCGAGACTCATGGCAGAGCAGATACAGAAAAGTTATTGAAAGGTCTTCCCGTTATTCCTTGCAAAAAAATATTTTACAAGGGTAAAGAATTGGAAGAAATGGATTTGGATACCATTCTTAGAACACATCCGGAACTGGTCGTTGTGGATGAGCTGGCACATACAAACGTAAAAGGCAGCCATAATGAAAAAAGATGGCAGGATGTTATGGAACTGTTGGATGCAGGAATAAATGTGCTGTCGGCTGTTAATATACAACATATTGAGAGTCTTAATGAAGAGGTAAAAAGAATGGTTGGTATTGAGGTCTCGGAACGTATTCCTGACAGTGTACTGCAGATTGCTGATGAAGTCGTGAATATCGATCTTACATCAGATGAATTGATAGAAAGGCTTAAAAGTGGGAAAATCTATAAGAAAGCTAATATAGAAAATGCCCTCACCCACTTTTTTACAACCGAACATATATTGCAGTTAAGGGAATTGGCTCTAAAAGAGGTAACTCTCCACGTTTCGAAGAAGGTGGAAGCCGAAATCAACCATAATACAACTAAAATACAAAATACCTTTTTGTGTTGTATCGGACCTGATGAGAAAAGATCAAGATATCTCATACGAAAAGTTGCAAGGCTTGCTGCAGCATCCGATGACAGATTTTCTGTTTTATATGTGCGTATTCCACAATATAGTTATGATAAAATTAATCTGGCTACACAGAGGTATTTGATAAATAATTTTATATTAGCAATAGATCTCGGAGCAGAAATAATACAGTATGAGGCATCGGATATAATAAATGGTATCGTAGAGGTTTGCAGAAAATATGATGTGAGTACCGTGTGCATTGGAAAGCCACAGTTGCGCTTATGGTCGTTACTGTTCTCAGCATTTAGATATCGCCATTTATTCAACGAACTGTCTAAATCTAATATTGACTTGATTATATTATCATAAAGATGAAAACAAAAAATAAAATAACATTGTCTATAGGTGTATTGATGATTGTGATCGTATGCTTGGGTCTCTTCGCTTCATGGTCTACACAAATGATGAAAATAAATACAGAGAATATCCTTAAAGATAATTATAACTCTGTAATGTATGCACAACGTATGCTGAATGCTATCTCTTTATACGACAGTGATTCAGCAAAGGCTGCACAAATATTCACACAAAATCTCAAACGGCAGAAGCTTAATGAAACCGAGAAGGATGAAAAACAAATAACCCGGCAACTGGCTGATGCCTATGAAGCATTTCATCATAAGAACACGTCAAGAAACCGTATGCAATTAGAGCAGTCCATTAACAATATTATAAAAATGAATACGGATGCTATCAGAATGAAGTCTGAAACAGCTGTTGAAGGGGCACATAGCACTTTACTATGGACAATATTTTTGTCTATAATGAGTTCCGTCATTGCTATATTTATGTTGTTGAAATTTCCAAGGATGCTGACATCACCTATAAAAGAATTACTGGAAGGAATCATAGAAATATCCAATCACAATTATAATAAGCGTCTTAATTTTGGAGAAAAATCTGAATTTAACAATGTAGCTACATCATTCAATAATATGGCTGAAGAACTTTCTCTATTTCAAAGAAGTAGTATGGCTAAGATTATATCGACCAAACAGTATCTCGAGACTGTCATCAATGCTATAAAAGAACCAATACTGGGACTTAATGATAAGAAAGATATACTTTTTGCCAATGATGCTGTAACACAGATATTAAATATTCAGGAAGAAAAGATAATCAACAGGTCTGCTCTGGATTTGTCTCTTTCCAACGACCTCTTACGTCGCCTTATACGTGGACTTGAACAGAATGACAATAATACAGGAGAGAAAAGCAACAATGAAGAACCTTTAAAGATATACTCCGATGACAAGGAATGTTATTATGAAGTACATTACCTTAGCCTTTCCGGGAATTCAGGAACAGTAATATTACTTACAGATATAACAAAATTCAAGATGCTTGATAATGCTAAAACCAATTTTATTTCGGTCATCTCACATGAATTAAAAACACCTATATCTGCTATTTTGATGAGCTTAAAGTTACTTGAGGACAATCGGATTGGAAATATGAACTCTGAACAGAAAGAACTTGCACAGAGTATTCAAGATAACAGCGACAGACTTCTCAAAATCACGGGAGAATTACTGAAAATGACGCAAGTGGAGGCAGGAGTGCTTCACTTAAACCCTAAGATAACAAAACCCATAGAGCTCATTGACTATGCCATTAAAGCTACAAGAGTTTTGGCAGAACATTGGAAATGTAATATAGAAGTGGAATATCCTGATGAAAAGATACCAAAGATTTTTGTAGATAATGAGAAAATTGCATGGGTAATAACCAATCTTTTGTCTAATGCCATACATTATTCTTCAGAAAATTCACGTATAATAGTCGGAGCCCGGCAGCTAAATGGAAAAGTAGAAATCTATGTACGCGATTTTGGTAAAGGCATTGATGCTCGTTACCATAAAACTATTTTCGACCGGTATTTTAGAGTTCCGGGTACGAAAGTACAGGGAAGTGGATTAGGATTGTCTATATCTAAAGATTTCGTTGAAGCTCATGGAGGTACAATACGTGTGGAAAGTGAAATTGGAAAAGGGAGTTGCTTTATTGTAAGTTTAAATATTTAAGATTAGCATATCTGTTCAGCCTCTATAGATGATGTAGTTGCCACCATCGCTGTTGCAATATTTGCGAAGAAGTTGCTGAATGTATTCTGCATTTCTGCGGACATGATCTTCATCACTGTCATAGCCGTTGATCAGTACCAGAAGATGGGTTGTTTTCAGACTGATTTTGGTCCGTTCATTATCGGATGTCGGTGTACCAACTCCACCTTGGACATCACGATATACTGGCAGTCCGGCTATATTCATCACTCCCCGGCCGATGCCTTCATAAGGCTCGTTTTCTTTTCCTATTCCAAGTGTCAGTATGTTACCGACAATTTTGTCAGCATCGAATCCTCCTATACTGTAGCCGAAAGATATACTTGCCAGATTAATCATATCTACAAGTGTATCAATCTGATAGAGTGTTTTTCCTTTTAACATTCTTCTAATTAATGCTTCTGCGGCAGGACGATAGCGTGACGGATCCTTGCCGCATGCGCGATATACTTTGCGGGTAAACGCTATACCATTTATATCTTTCAGACTCTCTGTAGTCAATGTCTGTCTGTATTTCTCTCCTAAGTTGTTAATTTCGTCCCAAAGGGGCTGGCAATAAGGAGAATTTTCCACACGGGCTTCCAGACAGGCACCGACAAAATCCGGGCATACAGAATCTATTTCTTCAGTGACTATAATTTTCATAAGACTAGTTTAATTTTCAGATTCGTACATGAGATAATGACTCTCATGCATTCCTAATTTGTGATATGCTTTTTGAGCTGCAGCATTATTTTTGTCTACATAAAGTCTGAGACTTCCTGCACCATCTGACTGTGCAATAACCCTGGCAAAGTCAAAGAGTTCTGTAAATACGCCTTTTTTTCTAAATTCCGGGCGGACATACACCGACTGTATCCAATAATATGAACAGTTGTTCCAGTCAGACCATTCCGTTGTGAGCATGAGTGAACCAAGAATTTCATTTTCTGCATTTCGTGCCACAAGATAGATAGCTTTGTCATCATCATCAATGCCGGTCTTTATCCCCTCTCGCACCGTAGCATAATCCAGTCTGGTGTCTTCGGATTCTTTGGCCATTGCAAGTTGAAAGTTGACAAGAGTTTCAACATCATCCGAAGTTGCTGTTTCTATTTTAAATTTATATTTCATATTAACAGCAAAGGTAGTATATTTTAGAATATTTTCCTATAAAAACAATTGGAAAATATATCTTTCTGTTATTATGAAAGTAATAGATTACAAGTACACAAAGAAATGTTTAATAACAATATCATTTCTGAAATTTATTTTTTATCTTTGCTGCATGGACAGATATGAACAGATCATTCGCACAAGTATTGTTGGTGTCATCGCCAATATATTTCTGGCTTCATTTAAAGCACTGGTGGGTTTAATCTCCGGTTCCATAGCTATTATCATGGATGCCGTGAATAATTTAAGTGATGTGCTCTCAAGTGTCATCACTATCGTAGGAACAAAACTTTCGGCCCGTCCTGCCGATGCCAAGCACCCTTTCGGTCATGGACGCATAGAATATTTCTCAGCCATAATCATTTCAATCATTATCATTATTGCTGGTTTCTCTTCCTTGATAGAGTCCGGTAAGAAAATTATTAATCCGACGGTACCAGACTATACCACGCTTACGCTGGTTGTTATTATTGTGGCTATTGGGGTAAAGATTGTTCTGGGACGCTATGTCAAAGCTGCAGGGGTAAAACTGGAATGCGATTCACTTGTTGCAAGTGGCGCTGATGCTATATTTGATGCAATCGTGACTTTGCTGACTTTGGTATCAGCTGTTATCATGCTTGTCTGGAAGATTAATCTTGATGGTATCTTCGGTTTGCTTATCTCCCTTTTTATCATCAAAACCGGCTTCAAACTGCTTGGTTCACCGATTAATCAGCTTCTAGGGTTAGGGGTTCCTAAATCCCTTGTCAATGATATCCGTAATGAAGTGATGAATTTTCCTGGTGTATATGGTGTATTTGATATTATTATGAACTATTATGGTCCAGAGACGATTATCGGTTCATTGCATGTTAATGTTGCTGATACTATGACGGCCAGTGAGATCCATGGACTGACCCGGAAAATAGCTTATTATCTCCATAAGGAGCATAATATTATTTCTACTGTGGGCATTTATGCCATAAACTTGAAAGATCAAATGGGAACACTTCAGAAAGAGGTAACGACATATCTGCTTGATAAGCCTTATATTGCTTCAATCCATGGATTTTATCATTACAAGGATGAGCATGTTGTTACGCTGGACATTGTGCCCAACCGGAGTGTCTATGATTATGACAAGTTTTTTCATGATGAAACAGAAGATCTGGAAAAACATTTCCAGGGACTCCATTTCCAGCTTGTTATCGATCATAACTATACAGAAGAATAATTATAAATAATAGAAAGGAAAAATATGATTAAGATTTATAGTATGAAAACTTGTATGGATTGTAAGTACATTTATCCGCAAGTAGAAAATGACCAGAACTTTCAAGTAATAGATATTGGTGAACATGTACGCCTGCTCAAGGAATTTTTAAGGCTGCGTGATAATAATGCTGCTTTTAATGAATCAAGAAAGCACGGCTATGTCGGTATACCCTGCTTTGTGAGAGAGGATGGATCTGTTACGTTGAGGCCTGAAGAAGTAGGTTTGAAGTCTCGCCCTTTAGACGGAACTTCCTGTAATATCGACGGTTCGGGATGCTGATAAACAACATTTAATTTATCCATTTACATCAATTCTATTCTATCAGTCAATTTAGAATTGATGTAAATGTAACCAAATCTATTCGTATTGGCTCCAATCTATTGTGCGGATGAATTCGAGAGCTTTTTCCCAGTCACAATCAAGGCAGAACTGGATAGGATAATCAGAACGGTCATAATATGACATCACCAAATCCTTGTCCATATCATGCCACATGCTGTTGTCAAGGGTAGCATGCTTAAATATATAGGATACTTTGTCTCGATTTCTCTTTTTGCAGTCGCTAAGGCGTTTCAGGAACAGATTCACGTATGTATTCATGGCAAGACTCTGCTCGTTGAGCAACTTGACGGCACTGTTGATGGTGTTCAGACGGACGGAGTCGGCTTCCTGATTGAGGATAGATGCTGCCGGAAAAGCCTGCGTCTGCAAATAGGTCAGCTCATCAACTTTGAACACTGCAATTTTGCGGGTGTTTATATCTTTGGTGGAGTCATTGCAAATAGCTGTATTGGTTTTCATCAAATATTTCAGTACATCTTGTGCTTCCATCTGTGACGGGATATACAACCCTAAGACCGTCACTATTAAAACTAATATCTTCTTCATTTTTATAAATTCTAATTTGTTATTTTATTTATTTCCATATTGCCAGTAATACCAGTAAGTATTGCCATAAGTATCATGCAACATGTTCTGTCGTTCACGGGGATCAGTATACTGGTGCTCCATGGTCTGGTAATCTTGAAAATCCGCATCCATGACATTGAGATGATATACTATGTGAGGATGAGCACGTCGATGTGTATAAAGAACGAGGGCTTCACGATAATGTTTTGGAAGTTTTCCGTTGATCTTATAATATTTCCCCAAATTAGCTACAAATCCATCCAAATCCTTGTCGAGCAGATATCCCATCAGAAGATAATCTCTGGCAGGTGCTTTGGCTACATGATGATCTTCCATAAATTTAAGATAATGCATAGGTGTCATTTTTTGAATGTATTTCACTCCCAGTCCCCACAGAATGCTGTCTTCTGGATATACCATCGCCTTCGTCGTTACACTGTCGGGAAGCAAGGCGCGGCTGCCGCCGACAACAGGATACCAGAAAAGACGTTCTGCCAGTTGACCTGTTTTGCTTAATGACCATATACGAAGCATCGTGAGGCTACTGTCTGTACTCAGTGCATCATTACCTTCCTTTAATGCTCCGGCAAAATCTCCTTTTATCATCTGCTGTTCCATATTCATACGATAATGGAAGACATCATTATGGTTGCTAAAAAGTCCGAGAAACATAAACATTGCTACCAGTTGCAATAGATTCATCCACATCATCTGACTCCAAAAGCCATTGTATTGTATTTCTTGTTCTAAAGGTAAATATTCTTTAGCTACATAGACCAGAATAACAAAAATAATGAGTAGTAGAGGAATTGTGAGCCACCAGCCACCAAGATGTATTCCCCTGTCAATATTTGGACCTATATCTGTAATTAACGTAAGGATAAGTACGGACGGAAAATAAGTGAGTGCATATGTTCTTCTCTTCAAGCGAGTTATAGCATAGACGCCTAAATGAAGAAAATACATAGTCAGTGTGATTAGCACTGCTCCGATCGTACGATTGTACACAGTCTGTCCGTTACTAAGTACATGCTGGGCCATGGCAAGCACCCCTGCCTGATAATCGTAAAGATAGACGAATGTCAAAACGACAAATAACAAAGCACACGTCATCCTGACAATGAGTGTGCTTTTCATGTTGGTAATCATATTTTTT
>DMYZ01000241.1:0-7778 GCA_003483565.1 Prevotella sp. | reverse complement strand
TCTCTGACGGAAGTCTCATTAAACTCTTTTTCATTTTCCACAACCCTAAGCATCGCTTTATCAAAATCACCTAAGTAATGGTAGTCCAAGTCTTTGTTGTCGACAAGATTCCACTGCCGGCGGGCATATTTATAGCTCCATCCATTTCCTTCACGAGGAAAGTCGATCCACTCAGGGTGTCCAAATTCGTTTCCCATAAAATTAAGGTATCCTCCGTTAATTTCAGCGAGAGTGGCCAGACGGATCATTTTATGTAAGGCAATACCTCTATGAACGAGATCATTCTCATCTCCCTTTTTAAAGTGCCAATACATGTCTGCATCTATAAGGCGGAATATAATTGTCTTATCCCCTACTAAAGCCTGATCATGGCTCTCACAGTAAGAAATGGTCTGTTCATCCGAACGACGGTTTTTCAGTTCATAAAAGATGGTACTGGGCTTCCAGTCTTCGTCTCTTTTCCCTTTAATAGTCTTGATCCAGAAGTCCGGAATATTCATTGCCATACGATAATCAAATCCATAGCCTCCTTCTTTATATGCAACAGCCAGCCCTGGCATGCCGCTTACTTCTTCTGCAATCGTCATTGCATAAGGATTAACTTCATGAATAAGCAGATTGGCCATAGTGAGATAACAGATGGCGTTATCATCTTCATGTCCGTTGAAGTAGTCCCCATAGTTGGTAAAGGCCTCTCCTAACCCATGACTGTAGTACAACATAGAGGTGACACCATCGAAACGGAAGCCGTCAAAATGAAACTCCTGAAGCCAATATTTACAGTTGCTCAACAGAAAATGTATGACGTTATCCTTACCATAGTCGAAGCAAAGGCTGTCCCATGCGGGATGTACATGTCTTTCTCCCGGATAGAAATACTGATTAGGATCGCCGGCGAGATTTCCTAGTCCTTCTTTCTCATTCTTTACAGCATGCGAATGTACGATGTCCATAATAACTGTGATACCATGTTCATGGGCTGTATCAATGAGATCTTTGAGTTCTTCAGGTGTACCAAAACGACTTGAAGGAGCGAAGAAACTACTTACATGATAGCCGAAACTTCCGTAATAGGGATGTTCTTGTATGGCCATGATCTGAATGCAGTTGTAGCCGTCTCTGATGATCCGAGGCAGTACATTATTCTTGAATTCTGTATAAGTACCGACTTTCTCTGCATCTTGCGACATCCCGATATGGCATTCATAAATCAGAAGAGGATTTCTCTTAGGACGAAAATCGCTAGAACGCCATTTATAAGGCTCTGGATTCCACACTTGAGCAGAAAAGATATTTGTATTTCTGTCTTGTACAACACGAGTAGCCCATGCAGGAATGCGTTCACCATATCCACCATTCCAGTAGACATGCATTTTGAAAAGATCGCCATGTTTTATGGCTTTTTCTGAAAGAGTCACTTCCCAATTCTCAGAATGTTCTATAGGGTGACATTGATATTCAGGTTGTTCTTTCCATTGATTGAAATCACCGACAAGAAAGACGGCAGTAGCATTTGGCAACCATTCACGAAACACCCACCCTGTGGAAGTCTTATGAAGACCATAATAATCATAGCCACTTGCAAAGTCGCTCAACTTCTTTTTCCCGTTTTGCGTAAGTTGTGCGATTTTCCATTCAACATGATTATGTCTTCCACGGATAGCATCTTCGTAAGGTGCCAAGTAAGTATCGTTCTCAACAAGACCAATAGACTTGCTATTTGCCGTCTCCTTACTTTTAACTGTAGACTTCTTTGTTGCCATGATCAGATTATTTTAATGATAAGAGAAAGAAGCCGTGATAGCTTCCTTTCTCCTATAAACATTATACTCTTACTTTGAATATTGCCTTATGGATATCGTCTTCGCCAATACAAGGCTTGTGTCCATCTTGAGGCCAGAAAATAGCAAATTCACCTGGTTTGCAAGTTACTACTGTTTCACTGGCTACATCTGGATATTTGGTGACATCTTTCTCTGTATTGTATTCAGCCACAGGTAAATCTGCTAATGGTTTATAACCATAAGATTCTGTATTATTAAGAGGAATCTGGATATCAAGCATGTTTTTGTGTGTTTCAAATGTTGCTTCTTTTTCCGTCTTGCCATGAGCTGTAGTGATATTCACAAAGAGATCTTTTCCCTTAATAAAATGTTTTCCTGCTTCCAGTTTATTGAGATCATTCTCTTTCATAAATTTGACAACGTCAGTGAATAAAGGATTCAAAGACATGTACTTTTCAAGATTTTCTAAAGTATCTACTACCATTTTTTATGTAAAATTATTTTTTGTATAAAGCTTATTAAACTTTTCTTTACAGAGTTTAGTCATCAATGCGTTTTCCGCCCTCATAGACACCACTTCCCGTAACTTGTCCGTTGCGGTCCTTCTCAATAAATTTACCATCACGGATATCATCTTTATAGGTACCTTCCCAACGCTTGCCGTCTTTTGTCTCTTCAATAGCAGCACCGTTGCGCTTCCCTTCGTGATAAACACCACGGAACTTAGAGCCATCGGCATAGTGAATGATAACTTCTCCTTCTACGTGACCATCCTTGAAATTGCCCTCGAAAATATCTCCCATTTTTTTTGTGAGCTTTCCATGACCATTCTGTAAGTCATTTTTCCATTGACCGATATAGATATCACCATTCTTCCAAATGAAAGTACCATCTCCATCCTTGGCACTTTCCTGAAAATGCCCAGTGTATTTATCACCATTGGCATAAGTAAAGATGCCTTCACCCGTACGTTCCCCTTGGACATAGTCCCCTTCGTATTTATCTCCGTTCTTAAACTTGTAGATACCTTTGCCATTTTGAATATCTTCAAGCCAGTTGCCAGAATATACATCACCATCACTATAATAATTTACTCCTTTACCAGAGCGCTGATTGTTTGCCCAGTCTCCACTATAGGTAGTGCCATCTCCCCAGTCAAAGAAGCCTTTGCCGTTTTTCATATCATTTTTCCATTGGCCTTTATAATAGGCTCCGGTGGCAAAAGTGTATACGCCGTATCCTTGGCGCTGATCCTGAAACCAGTCACCATCATAACGATCTCCATTATAGTAATACATGGTTCCATGTCCTTGTTGATAATCTCTGAACCAGAGTCCGACATATTTGTTGTTATTGCTGAAGTAATATGTGCCTTTGCCATGTTGCTGATCCTGAAACCATTCCCCTTCATATTTCTCACCATCAGCAAAAGTATAGATTCCATATCCCTGGCGCTTGCCTTTTACATATTCACCTTCATAGACATCTCCATTTTTGAAAATTGTACTACCCTTACCATTAGGCTTGCCACTGGCCATTTCTCCCTTATATTTCCCACTATCGTGAGTCGTACAGGATCCTAAGACAATTTTCTGTGCCGATAAGATTAAAGGGAAGCACAAAAGGAATATAATTGAAAATATATTATGTTTTAGATTCATTCGAATGATTTTTATTCGTTTGTCAAAGGTATACAATTCCATTGAAAAAACAAAATAGATTTAGAAATTTTAATCAATACCGAATTATTTTCTTACTTTTGCACATATTAAAAAAAGAAAAAGCATTTAAATATGAAATTTATAGGTATCATTCCAGCTCGCTATGCCAGTAGCCGTTTTCCTGGAAAACCATTAGCTGTTCTTGGGGGACAACCTGTGATTCAGAGGGTATATGAACAAGTCTGCAAGGCTCTTGATACGGTATATGTCGCTACTGATGACAAACGTATCTTTGATTGTGTGAAAAGTTTTGGGGGGAATGCCGTTATGACTTCTAAAGATCATAGGACCGGTACAGACCGCATTGAAGAGGCTGTCGAAAAAATAGCAGGGGAATGGGATGTTGTTATTAATATTCAAGGGGATGAACCTTTTATCCATAAGAGCCAGATTATTTCTCTCTGCAACTGTTTTGATGATCCAGCTACTCAGATTGCTACGTTGGGAAAGCCTTTCACTTCTATGGATGCCGTAGAAAATACTAATAGTCCAAAAGTAGTGCTTAGCAATCAGAATTTTGCCATGTATTTTTCACGTAGTATTATTCCTTACGTCCGTAATGAAGAAAAAAGCACGTGGATAGAGCATTATCCATTTCTGAAGCATTTGGGCATCTATGCTTATCGGAGAACGGTGCTCAAGGAAATCACTCAATTGCCAATGAGTAGTTTGGAGAAGGCTGAGAGTCTGGAACAACTTCGCTGGCTGCAAAATGGCTATAGAATCAAAGTTGCTATCACTAATATTGAAACTGTAGGTATTGATACGCCTGATGACTTGAAACGTGCAGAACTCTTTCTCAAAGAGAAAGAATAAAATAAAAAGAATGGGGTTGAATATGACATTTATTGACAACGTAAAGAGATATATCCATCAGAATAACTTACTTCAATTCAACAGAAGATACATAGTAGCACTTTCTGGAGGAGCTGACTCCGTATGTCTTTTGCTCATACTTCATCAGTTAGGTTATACTATAGAAGCAGCTCACTGTAATTTCCGCCTGAGAGGAAAAGAGAGTGACAGAGATGAAAAGTTCTGTATGGATCTTTGTAATAAATACTCGATTCCTTTCCACTGCATTCATTTTGATACAAAAGCGTATGCGTCCTTGCATAAAGTAAGTATAGAAATGGCTGCCAGAGACTTACGCTACAGTTATTTTGAAAATTTACGTAAAGACATCAATGCTGAAGGGATCTGTGTAGCTCACCATCGTGAAGATTGTGTAGAAACCGTACTTATAAATCTTGTAAGAGGAACGGGTATTCATGGCTTACGGGGGATATTACCTAAAAATGGTTCCATTCTGCGTCCTTTGCTTAATAGCCATCGGAGTGATATTGAATTATGGCTCAAGGCAGAGGAACAAGATTTTGTCACGGATAGCAGTAATTTTGAGGATGATGTACAGCGTAATAAGATCCGTTTAGATATTATGCCTCTGTTGCAGAAATTAAATCCGAGTGTGAGCGATAATATCTATTCTTCAGCCCAACATGTAGCAGAAGGTGCACAGATTATTGATGACAGTTTGGAAAAATATCTTATCACACGGGAAGATATTATATGCTATTTGCCAAACCCGGGGTTTAATGGGACCGAAGATTATGAAACTTCGGCATATATTCATATTGCTGCCGTAGAGCATTTCAGCAGTCCGGAATATCTCCTATATTATATACTCAAAAGATATGGTTTCTCAGGAAGCCAGGCAGAACAGATATACGCTCATTTCCATGAAGAAAGTGGAAAATTATGGAAAAGTGCTACCCATGAACTTGTCATTGACCGGGACTGGATAATTGTTCATCAGCCTGTAAAAGGTATGGATAAAACAATGAAAATACCAGAAACTGGCTATTATCATTTTAATGAAAACTGCAGGCTTCGAATAAGTAGATTTTTAAAAACAGGGGAATTTCTTCCAAGTAAAGTTGGAACTATTGCAACTATTGACAGTAGTAAGGTCCATTTCCCCCTTACCATAAGATATACAAAAACTGCAGACAGGTTTCATCCTTTTGGCATGACCGGGAGTAAATTGATAAGCGATCTACTTACTGATATGAAAAAGAATCTGTTCCAGAAACAGCAACAACTTGTTATTCTTGACTCCGAAGGCAAGGTGATATGGTTGGCTGGTATACGTATAGACGATAGGGTAAAGATAACAGATAATACTAAAACAATACTCAAATTAGAGTTAGAGTAGAAGCGTTTTTTTATTAATCGTGAGATTGACAAAAAATATAGAGATGTTTAAATAATATAAAAAAAGAGAATGATATTTGTTACTTATACAAAAAATCATTATATTCGCATAATAAATAAAACTCAAGATAGTCGTTACTAACCACTTATATAGAATAGTGAATAAAGTATTATGGTTGAAAAAGTTATTTTTTCGGGTATAACTTTGAAAAGAGCTCAAAGTATACTTAGAAGAGTGAATAAGTACCTCAATGGAAAGGGTTCGGAATATATTTTTACATTATACCGTACACCAGAACCAGATGAATTCGTTATTAGTTTTGAAGATAATATTAAAGCTGATGAGTTCCTCCTTTTTTGTCATGTCTTCTTTAAATATGCCGCGACAAAAGTTTCTAAAGTTCGTGGCTGGTTTGAAGTAAGTGGACAATTTGTTATTGGTTTACCAACCAATCGAGTCCTTATGGTTGCTCCAACGCCTCATACTAAAAGATTCAATACAATGGACGATTTGACCATTATCAGTGATAATGGAAAGAGCTATATGGATACGACCATGGAATATAGCCATAATGATCCTGTTTTTCAAAAGAACCCTGTTGCCAGACAAGTTTATGAAACAGAGAAATACGTTTCATCTATAAATTATACAGCTTATCCATACCCTATCCTTTATAAAATTAGTGATGAACCTTCTGTCTTTTATATTACACGCCATAAGAAGGGTTTCTTTTATTCTATTTTTCATAGAATAATAACCCCCAAGTTTCTTCCGGTAGAGAGAAAAATTAAATAAAATTTGTTATAATATTTTTCATTCACCAATACTCTGCTTATATTCCAAGATCTTAGTCTGCAAATCAGAATATGCATCAGTATATTTGTCCCGACATTGCTGATATTTCTGCTGTGCATCAAGAAGATCATTCATCGTAACGGTGCCAGCATGGTAATAGTTACGGTTAAGACGGAGGTTTTCTTCGCTTTGTTCTATACTCTTTTTGGCAAGTAACAATTGTTTATAAGCATCATCGACATCGTTCCAGTCTTTCTGCATACGAACTTTCAATAATTGAGCATTATCAGATAATTGTTCTTTGGCATTTGTTTCTGCAAGTTTTTTTCGTCTGATGGCATGAGATCCCCCCCACCATGAAGATATAGGGATACTGACTGTAGCAAAAACAGCACCAAAATTATTGTTTAGTCCATTGCCTACATTATAGTAACTATAGCCTGCACCAACAGCTATAGAAGGCATGTTCTTCCCAATTTCCATCTTGTACTGCAACGATTTTGCTTCTACATCTTTTTGGAGTAATTGGTATTCTGGAGTATTGGCAACAGCACTATTATGGTCAACTTTAATAGCTGGATAATCTGGTACTATTGTTGTATCTATTTTGGAGATGACATCAATATCCTGATTGTCCATACCTATATATTGAGCTAAAACCATTTTAGATAATTTTAGCCCATTTTCCAATTTTATCTGATCACTCTCTATTTCGTTTTCTTTCAACTGAACTGCCAGTAAGTCATTGCGCATACCTACTCCGGCTTTAACTGCTATTGTCGCATCTTTTTCAAGATTTTCAAGCATCTTGAAAACTTCATTTAAAGTTTTTTGTTTTTCCTTAAGGGTAACAATCTGCCAGTAGTATTTTTCAGATTGTAATTCAACAGAATTCTTGGAAGTAAGTTTTTGTAGTTGTTGGGCTTCAATATTAATTTTTGCCAGTTTGTTACCATTAACAATCTGGCCGCCAGCAAAAACAGGTTGTACAGCTTCAATACCAGTCATGACGCCGTGATTCATTAGTCCGATAGGAATAGTAGAAGGAATCATCTGCATTAAAGGAGCTAGAGTTGGTGCTAATGCAGCTAATGATGGATCTTGACTAATTGCTTGTGTTAAAGAGGATGTAAAATCTGATGTGCTGATGTCTTTCCTCATCATATCATGATTTGCTTTAAAACCAAGACCAGTCGCACTGATCGTTGGAAAATAAAGAGTGTAAGCCTCCTTTTTTTGTTCTATTGCCTGCTGGATAGAATT
>DMYZ01000009.1 GCA_003483565.1 Prevotella sp. | reverse complement strand
CATTCTGCATACATCAGATACATTTCATCAAGACTCAAATATACCCACTGGCAATATTGACGAAGGTAGTCTTGATTCATATAATATTTATTCTCATCATAGCCAGTAGCATAACGTGAAGTTAAAGCTTCTGTCAGGACATTGGTTCCTGCCTTATCATCATGCGTAATAACATGGTAACCTTCATGATAACCACCAACCCAAAGTTCATAAACATCGCCTGTGGAACTTCCAGAAGTCCAATCCAGAGAAGTCATCTGTCCATTAACAATACACTCCTCATAAAGACGAGGATCACGGGAAGCAGTCTTTATGTATCCGCCACGTACAGCCTTATATTGATAAAACAAACGACCATTAGAACCAAAGATACGTCCCTTAGTACTGTCGTTATCCCAATTAAACGGCGTGCCGTCACTCCATGGAAACATCTCAACATACTCTTCCGTTGGCAAACAATTCGACCGAGCCGGACTATCAAGCCACTGATGCCATGTATAAGTTCCCGACTTAAAAGCATCAACTGTCAGCACACGCGTAGAATGAAGTATTTCATGACTCCCCTCTGATGCATATCCCTTTCGATAAGCCTGACGATATCCATCAGGAGTTTTATCACATCCAACATCTTGAACCGTTGTCAAATGATACCAACCATTCTTATCCAAAGCTTTAAAGAAGTCCTCACAAGCTTGTAAGGCTCTGGTCCATCGGCCGGCATCATAATTACCATACCATACCAAATGCTCTTTCTCTGCTTCCGAAGTTCCTCCATAATAACCCTGATCAGAATTATATATTGGAGAAGCTGCAAAAAGAAGGATCTTTGCTTTCAAAGCCATAGCTCCAGCTTCAGTCCAGCGACCAACATTATTCGTTGAGTCCGTTTCTGAAGTAGATCCATCCCAAGCCCAGCGCAAAGCACCGGAACTAATAGCCTGATCTAGTAAATCTGTCATAAAATTCACAGTTGAATCAACTGTTGCACGAGGCAAGTTATAAGAACCTTCAAGACCCGTATATGTGTGATCGACTATAGGCAAACCACCATAGACAGCAAACAGGTCAAAATACCGGGCTGCAATCAAGCATTGAGCTTCAGCCTTCATCGTAGCTTTCTGGGCATCTGTTAATCCTGGAACTTTTGGCAAATGTTCCATAAGATTCCAAGCTGCACGAACAGCTTGCCAAACATTATCATTAGTATAAGAAAACAAAGGAGTCTGAGTTGCATCCAAAGTTCCTGAATAAAATGCTTTATATATAGTATTATTATCCCAATGCATCAACCAGCAATCTGTAAGCTGATCAAATTTGCCTGACCAAGGACTTGCAGAAGTTCCACAATTACTATTATATGGCAAACCATAATACTGTAAAGCATAAATGCCATTCAAATATTGCTTAGTATATTCTGCATTACTGAATACTGTATCAGCAGTAACATCTCCGCTTGGTGCTTTTTCCAAAAAAGCGTCACCAAAGGCAATCTTGTCTGTACAGCTAGCCATAAAAGAAACTACCAGCAAGAGACCGATTATACTCGTAAAAAATTTATTATAAAGTTTCATCATCTTACATTTTTTAGAATCCAACCTTAAGACTTGCTGTATATGTTTTTTCCAAAGGATAAGAAGGAGCATTTGATGCACGTGCTTCAGGATCTCCCCACTTATACGGAGTTATAGTAAATAAGTTATAACCACTCAAGGACAACTGCAACTGAGTCAGACCTAAAGTTTTCATGAACGGAAATTTAAAATCATAAGCAAACATAAGCGTCTTCAAACGTAAATATTTTGCATCTTTCTCATAAAGGGTTGAATTAACATAATTCTGAGTGGCATTGTCCCATGATGCACGAGGATATTCAGCACTTTGTGACGGATTATTTTCTGTCCATGTATACTTATAATGATAGAGTAATAATCCTCCTTGAGTAGTCGTAGAAGAACTATAGAAAGGTTGACGAAATACATCCGTCAACATACGAGTAACCTTCCAAGCGCCTGTAAACTGAGCATTGAAAGAAAGTCCTTTCCACTGAAAGCCAAAATTTAAACCAGCAATATACTCTGGATCATCCGTATGGCCAAAAGCATAGCTCATATCATCACCTGTAATCCTTCCATTTTTATCCAAATCTACATATACAGCATCACCAGGCTTTAAATTTGCAGTTAACTGTTGAGGAAATGGTGTACCAAATTCTTTCTCATAATCTTCTTCTGCACCTTTATAATAATATTTCCAAAATTTGTACTGAAAACGGGAACCAATACGATGTCCTTTCTCATATTCATAATTATTCAACTGTGTAGCTTCTTTTTTTTCTAAAATCTTGTTACGATTAAGGGATAGATTAAATTTGCCCCAATAACGAAAATCATTCCCAATCTTGTCATTCCAACTCAATGAGAATTCATACCCCCAAGAACTTGTTGAACCTAAATTAGCACGCGGTGGGGTAAAGCCCAAATAAGCAGGAATATTATTATCACTGACAAATATACTTTTACGATGTTCATGATAAAAATCAATAGTAGTACGCAAACGGTCATCAAGGAAATTAATATCAGCACCATAATCCTGTTTGAATGCTTTTTCCCAAGTTACCTCTGGATTATGCTTTAACAACTCTATGGCACCATACTTTGTTGTACCATTTTCTACGCCAAAATTATATCCATAAGCTCCACCATCTTTACCGGTACGGTTAAACAAAGCGCTCTGATTAACTGCATATGGATCTGGTGTATAATAAAAACGACTTTTCCCATTATCAATAACATCATTACCTACAAGACCCCATGAAGCACGAAGTTTTATAAAACTAACTACCTTTTTCAATGGTTTAAAAAAATTCTCATCACTAGCTACCCATCCTACAGATCCTGCTGGGAAAAAACCATAACGTCTGCCAGGAGCAAAGTTTTCCGATCCATTATAGCCGGCATCAAACTCTGCTATATAACGATCAGCATAATCATAGGTCGTTCGGCCTACGAAACCAACATATCCGTGAGGTATATCTTCATAAGACTTAGGGTAATACCCTTTTGACTGATTATAAAGAGCCAAAACAGAAATAGAATGAAGACCAAAAGACCGATTATAATTCAAAGCTGTTTCAAAATACCAGTCGCGTGCTTTACCATAGGATATAGAATAGGATGGTTCCGTCGTATCACCATTTTTCCGATAAGCCTTAAATGTTCCATCCTCCTGATAAACAGGTGTATAATTAGCTACTGAAGCATTTCCTTGCTTATAAAGAGACATATCACTATTATAAGAACCCTTAATTCTCCAGGAAAGGCCTTTTGTAACAAAATCCAATTTTTGATTCAACAACAGGTCTATACTCATTTTATTATTACTGGTATTCATAAAACCTGAACCATAATAAGCCATACCAGTCCCTCCCGTAAACGGAAGAACCTGCCCATCAGCATTATCCGTACGAGATGCAGAATTTATAATATATTTTCCATCAACAATACCTGGACTAGAAAAAGGGGTAGCATAATAGATATTCTTAATCATACCAGAAGCACCCTGTCCTGTATATGGTTTTTTAGCTATATCGGTCATACCAGACAGATCCACACTCAATGTTGTTGTTGGTGAAATATCCAAATCAATATTTGCACGATAGTTGAAACGCTTATATCTATAATCGTTGTCATAACTCTCATCAAATTCTTTAAACAAGCCACCTTCAGTCAACATACCACCACTAATAAAATAGCGAAGTTTAGTAGTACCACCGGAAATATTAATATTATGCTGTGACATAAAAGTGTGATTCTTCATAATGTAATTGACCCAGTTGGTATTCGGGAAACGAATTGGATCATCTCCACTCTTGAAGTGATTCAGAATAGTTTCAGAAAATTCAGGATTCTGTCCATCATTTGCTCTCATCTGATTATAGAAAGTAGCATATTCATAAGAGCTAGCCTGTTCTACCATCTTTGTTGGAGCTAATATTGAGAAAGAAGTAGAACCACTTATACGTGTTTTTCCTTCCTTGCCACGCTTTGTCGTAATCAAGACGACACCATTGGCACCACGTACACCAAAGACAGCTGTTGCTGAAGCATCTTTCAAAACAGTGATACTCTCGATTTCATTTGGATCGATATCACTCATAGAACGTTCAACTCCATCAACCTGAATCAATGGACTATAGCTATCCCAAGTACCCTTGCCACGTATAAAAATATCAGCGGCATCAGATCCAGGCTCACCAGAATACTGTACAGTAGTAACGCCAGAAAGTTGACCTGCCAAAATATTATTTACAGATGTAACAGGAGTGCGAACCAAATCTTCTCCCTTTACAGAAGAAAGGGCACCCGTTACAGTTACTTTCTTCTGTACACCATAAGCAACGACCTCAACTCCATTCAAGTTTACTGCACTACTTGATGTCATTACGATCTTCATACCGTTACGTGCCGAAACAATCTTATTATCAAAACCGATATAAGAAATTTTCAATTGAGTACCTGGTTTAACATCAAGAACGAAATTACCATCCATATCTGTTACCCCACCTAGACCTTTACTTCCGACAACAGTCACTGTAGCTCCGATGACAGGCTCTCCATGATCATCAACAATAAAACCCTTCAAGCCATTGGCCTGTTGGGTAACCTGTATGCCAGCTCTGACTTTCAAAACCCCATAAGGATTGAAAGACAAAACCGAACATACCACTGCTACAGGTAGAAATGTGTCCTTTATTAGCTTATTTTTATCCATGCTATTAATTAGGAATTATATCTTTT
>DMYZ01000153.1 GCA_003483565.1 Prevotella sp. | reverse complement strand
CCCATGGCAATCAGTAGCCCAAGGTTGAAGATGTTGCTTACAAAGGCGGCTGCAGCCAGTTCCTCTGTAGTATGGTGTCCAATCATAAGAGTATCAGCAAAACTGAGTACAATGGAACCTATTTGTCCAATGATAATAGGAAAACCCAGTAAAAGGATAGAAGAATATTGTGAAGTATATTTCCTATAATTGAATTGCATATTTTGAGTTAAATTTAATTTGGGTGTGCAAAGATACGAAAATATCATGGAATCTGCAAATAAGCATTTATAATATCCAGGTGTCGTTTGCGTTATATAAGTATAATAAAAAGAAAAATAGATGATAGAATATATCAAAGGAGTATTGACAGAGTTGACACCTGCTATGGCTGTTGTTGAAACTGCCGGCATCGGATATGCGCTCAATATTTCTCTCAATACTTTTACAGCCATTCAAGGTGAGAAAGAAGTCAAGCTCTACGTACATGAAACTTTGGTCACAGGTGGGCGGGATGATTCCTTTACCCTTTTTGGTTTTGCTACCAGACAGGAGCGTGAACTTTATGATCTGCTCATTACTGTTTCCGGAGTAGGGGCGAATACTGCGCGTATGATTCTTTCTTCTCTTTCGCCAACAGAGTTATGCTCGGTTATTTCAACAGGTAATGATAAAATGCTGAAGGCTGTAAAGGGGATTGGATTGAAAACAGCTCAAAGAATTATCGTTGATCTGAAGGATAAAATAATAAGTCTTGGCCTTGCGGATGAGCTTCCTGCCAGCGGTGGAAACGTTGATATGGTAAATAGTGATATTAAAGATGAAGCTGTAGCAGCTCTTACAATGTTGGGTTTTTCACCGGCACCAAGTGCAAGGGTCGTTGTAGATATTCTTAAGGAAAATCCTGGTCTACCGGTTGAAAAAGTTGTAAAACTTGCGCTGAAAAAAATAAAGTAAGTGTGTATGTTCTGAAAAAAAATCACAGAATATATAATTCGGGAGCAACTTGTAATCATCTAATTCAAATAAGTCCGATTGTTGGTTAATGAATAATATATTGCCTGTAGTTGCATAATTCAAACATGAAGAAAATAAAGGTTGATAAAATCTTTCTATGTTTGATACTGTTGGTCAGCACCATCAGTTATGTGATAGCTATGCCTTTATACCAAAGTGATAATCATAATCACAAAATCCCGAAACAGCAGCCCGCTGGAGGACAGCCGTCTGACAATCCACAGGCTGGTACCTTGCAAAAGGGTAAGTTGATAAAGGTAGCGGCTCAGCCTTTGCTTGATATGGATGACGATACTATTCCTGATTCACTTCTTCACCCCCGATGGAAAATCCAACATACATTGCCGGTTACGGTAGAAGATCTTAGCCAGAATGCACTTGACTTGCAGCGTCCTGCCAACTTGAAATATGAAGTACAGTATGATGATAGTCTTAATCGTTATGTTATCGGTAATAAAATAGGCAATACATGGCTTAATGCTCCTATATCAATGACACCAGAGGAGTATATGAAATGGAGTGGGACGCAAGCTCGTATTGCTTATTATCGTAGTAAGAACGATACAATTTTCAAGCGTAAAGGCAAAGAAAAGTTTGATTTCAGCGATATGCATTTTGACCTTGGACCGGCAGAAAAAATTTTTGGTCCGGGTGGAGTTCGTATCAAAACGCAGGGTACCGCAGAACTTAAGCTTGGGGGTACTTTGAAATACATCGATAACCCTTCTCTTACTATCAATAACCGCCGGCAGAACACACTCGATTTTGATGAGAAAATTAATTTGAGCGTAAATGGAAAGGTCGGGGATAAGGTAAACCTGAACCTTAATTACAATACTGATGCTACTTTTGATTTTGATGCCCAGAATATGAAATTGAAGTATGACGGCAAGGAAGATGAGATTATCAAACATGTTGAAGCCGGTAATATCAGTTTCCCTAGTAATTCCTCTCTTATCAGCGGTACATCAAGTCTTTTTGGCATTCGTACTGACATGCAGTTTGGAAAACTCAAACTGCAGATGGTAGCCTCACAGAAAAAATCAAACAGCAAAAGTGTTAGTAGTTCCGGTGGCGTGCAGACGACTCCTTTTGATATTGATGTGGCCAACTATGAAGAGAATCGTCATTTCTTTCTATCACAGTATTTTCGTAACATCTATGACAATGCCATGTCAAAATTGCCGGCTATCTCTACAGGTGTCAATATTACCCGTGTGGAAATATGGGTGACCAATAAGACTGCTACAACATCAAATACCCGTAATGTCGTGGCTCTTACAGACTTGGGAGAGAATACAAAGGTGAGTAAACCAGGTCTTTGGGGAAGTGGTAGTGGATTCGTACCGTCAAACTCTGCCAACAACGAATATGCTACTATCAATGCTTTAGGTGATGATGTACGTAATATAGACCAGGTGTCATCAACTCTTGAAGGGCATGGATTAACGAGTGGTGTAGACTTTGAAAAACTACAGAGTGCCCGTTTGCTGTCGTCATCGGAGTATACTCTCAATAAATATCTTGGTTATGTTTCCCTTAACTCTACCTTACAGACAGATCAGGTCCTTGGCATCGCTTATGAGTATACTTATGGGGGGCGAACCTATCAGGTCGGAGAGTTTTCTACAGACCATACTAATACCGGAGATGCTTTGTTAGTAAAGTCTTTGAAGAATGTAAATAACTATCCTGGACAAGGAAACTGGGACTTGATGATGAAGAATGTGTATTATCTTGCTTCGACAGTGGAAAAAGACAAATTTCGTTTGAATATTAAATATCAAAGTGATACAACGGGTGTCTCCCTTAACTATATTCCGGAGAGTCAAGTAAAGAGTACTCCTCTGATCAAGGTTGTGGGAGCTGATAGACTGGATGATAATAATAATGCTCACAGCAACGGTTATTATGATTATGTAGATGGGTATACTGTAAGTGGCGGCCGTGTATTCATTCCGAAAGTAGAGCCTTTTGGTTCATACATGTATAATTATCTGGTAAGCAAAGGTGTACCGGAAAATACAGCCCGGAAATATTCTTTCACAGAACTCTATGACAGTACTAAGACTGTGGCGAAGCAGATCGCAGAGAAAGACAAATATGAGCTTGTAGGGCAGTTCCGGGGTACGACGGCAAATGTTATCTCTCTTGGAGCTTATAATGTCCCTGAAGGTAGTGTTGTCGTTACGGCAGGAGGTGTCACCCTGACAGAAGGTATAGATTATAGTGTGGACTATAGTGCAGGGGAGGTGACAATCCTGAACCAGAGCATTATTGATGCCGGGACAGCTGTTAACGTATCACTCGAAAGTAATACTGATTATGGGCAGATGCGTAAAACCATGTTGGGTATGAACTGGGAGTATGATTTTACAAAGAACTTCCAGATGAGCGGTACTATCCAGCACCTTTCCGAGCAGTCGCTTACCACAAAGGTGACAATGGGGTCTGAACCGGTTAATAATACTATTTGGGGAATAAACATCAATTGGAATAAAGAGAGCCAGTGGCTTACCAATATGCTGGATAAACTTCCGCTTCTGCATCTTACTGAACCATCAAAAATTTCTTTTAAGGGAGAGTTCGCCCAGCTTCTAGCGGGCCAGGCTTCGGGTACACAGGATAATGCTTCCTATATTGATGATTTTGAAAATTCAACAAATGATATTGATGTTGGGACACCGACTTCATGGATCATTTCAAGTGTGCCCTACGGTATGTCAGGGTATTCCGACAAAACCGGCTTGTCCAGTGGTTACAATCGTAGTCGTCTGGCTTGGTATCATATAGATCCTCTTTTTACCAATCGAAGCAGTTCGCTTACCCCTGGCTATATTAAAAGTGACC
>DMYZ01000216.1 GCA_003483565.1 Prevotella sp. | reverse complement strand
CTGGCGATGAAAGATCCTGTCGGCGTATTCAACTGGAGTCCTCCGCATGTCCCAATACGTACCAAAGTAAGTGTACGATGCTCCGGCTTTTCTGTACGAGTATTGAAATCAATATTGGCAAGTGCATCAAGTTCATTCATAACAATATCGATATTGTCACATCCGATACCCGTACTTTGTACAGTAATCCGTTTTCCTTTATATCGTCCAGTTGCAGAATGAAACTCACGGCTCTGCACTTCATTTTCTATATTCTGGAAATGTGAAGCAACGAGAGCTACCCGATCAGGATCACCCACAAGAATGACTTTGTCAGCTAACTGCTCAGGTTTGACATGCAAATGGAAACAACTTCCGTCACTATTTATAATTAGTTCTGATTCTGCGAAATATTTACTCATGATTTTTGTCGATATATAGTTATTCTGTTTTCATTTTCAAAGATATAATTTTTTTTTTATTCATGCAAATTTTTATTTGTCCTTTTTCAACTTTCATCAATCCTAAGTTTTCATCTTTTTAAAGAAACTTACTGGAATATCTTTTAAATTTGTATCAATTAAAAATCAAATATACATTCTAACTATAGAAAAAAGAATTATCTTTGCAAGATATCAAAGACAACTTTAAAAAATAAAATAATATGGAAACAAAGATTAATATTGCAAATAGCCAAGGAGTTATTTCGGCAATCGAGAATGGGAAAGAAGAGGGGAAACTGGAATTTAACCTGAAGGAGAATGTTCTTACAATCCAACATACTTATGCATATGAAAAAGGTAAAGGTACCGGGAAATTATTAGTGCTGGCAACTATCGACTATGCAAAGGCAAACGGGCTAAAAATAGATCCGGTCTGTCCTTATGCAAAGTTGATCATGACTAGAACTGACCAATATCAGGATATATTAGTATAAAAGATCTGTTTGCTATAAGTCTTATAGCAATAGTTTATTATCATCCAATAAGAAAGGAGGAAATTAAATTTTAGGATCACCTCTCTGACAATGCCCCCTTTGTTGAAGTTTTATGTCTATTTACTGAATTTGTTTTGCCAAACAGTTTATTCGCTATACTTTTACAGCCAATATTACAAAATAAATTGAATAATGGCAAAAATGATGAAAACGCGGGGTGAATTGCTTTTTATGCAACTTCTATTAATAGTAGTCACATTTTCCTTTACGGCTTGTGCATCAGACGATAATGAATCTGCTACTACTGCAACAGATACGTTGCAACTGCAACGAACTTTCACTTTAAAGCAATATAGTTATTATTCTTCTGTAGGCTGGAATATAGGTGACAAAATATCCGTATACGATTATACAACTCCTAATGCAAGTCAGCTTTTTAATGAAATGACATGCTACTCACTTGATAATGATACCGTCTTTTTCTCAGGAAATATCACTTGTGCTAAATATGATTATCTGCATGTATTCTACCCGACAGTTGGAACTCCTGGAGTAACATCACTGGCTGTTAACAATACTGACAGCCTGTTATCTTTAACGACTGCTGGTCAAGATGGAACATGGGCTACCATTCGTAAATATTATGATTATACCCGAGGTGCTGCTTATGTTAGTAGTATGAATAGCCTTATTGGTTCCGGATATGTCAGTTGGATGGGAAAGATGATGGGATATGCCAAAATTAATTTTCTTAAGGCTGATGGTGATACCTTGAAAAATATTACAAATGTAAAAATTGAAGGTCTTGTAACTGATGCTGTATGGAACCTTGATAAAGAACAACTTACAATAAGTGATTCCACAAAAACTATTAACATAGCATCATCAGGGATGAAAGACCTGTATTTAGTTTTGTATTCGAAAAAGGCTTATCTTCTGTTTACGGTTACAGCAAAGGATAATGATGGTAATACCCATATCTATAAGAGCACTCAGCTATCTATTCCGGGGATTACAGCTGGTACAACCTCTACTTTATCATATTTCCTTGAAGAAAATTAGTTTTCCGCATAATATAGTAATGCTTTCAGCGTTATTTTTTAAATGCATAATAATCGAAACTAGGATGAGGAAAAGACATGAGACAATTAAAGATTAGCAAGAGCATTACTAACCGTTCAAGTGAAGCCTTGGATAAATACTTAGCTGAGATAAGTCGCGAGCCTATGGTATCTATCGACGAAGAAACGGAATTGGCCCAGCAGATAAGAAAAGGAGGAAATAAAGGTGAAAGAGCCAAAGAAAAGCTTATCAAGGCTAATTTGCGTTTTGTAGTATCTGTAGCTAAACAATACCAGCATCAAGGACTATCTCTTACTGATCTTATTGATGAAGGAAATATAGGTCTAGTCAAGGCAGCTGAGAAATTTGATGAAACCCGCGGCTTTAAATTCATTTCTTATGCTGTATGGTGGATACGCCAAAGTATAATGCAAGCTATAGCAGAACAGAGCCGTATCGTACGCTTACCTTTGAACCAAGTAGGGGCCGTAAGTAAGATCAACCAGATTACAGCTAAGTTTGTACAGGAAAACAATCGTCTTCCTTCTGCTCAGGAACTATCGAATATTACAGGTATTGATACTGAAAAAATAGAAAAGAGCTTGAATGCAGATTCTCACCAGATGAGCATTGATGCTCCATTTTCTGATGATGATGATAATTCTATGTCTGATATGATGTCATCCGGAGATGATTCCCGCACTGATCGTCAGGTGGATTATGAGTCTATGCAGAATGACATGGAAGGTGTTTTGGAATCAGTACTAAAAGATAGGGAATTGAAAATAGTAAAAGAGTGCTTTGGTATAGGTGGCCCAGAAAAGGGACTGGAAGAGATAGGTGAAGAAATGGGACTGACTCGAGAACGTGTACGGCAGATCCGCGAGAAGAGTATCATGAAAATTCGCCAAAGTGGTAATGCAAAACTACTGATGAAATATTTAGGATAAATGCAATTAACTCTTTTATATCTTTTAAAATTGAACTGATTCACAGTTCAATTTTTTTTAGGCACTTTCCCGTCTCCAAGGCAAATGTTGTAAATTTCCTTTTTTCATAAATACATAGAGTAGGCACGTT
>DMYZ01000166.1 GCA_003483565.1 Prevotella sp. | reverse complement strand
CTTTTAGATTTGCGAGTTCATCACCACCTTTAGCATTAGCCAAGCCGTCAGAATCAACTTGAGTCTTTTCTATTTTCTCTGTTTCCGATACGGATTCAGCCTCACGCTTTTCCCTATCTATACGTTGCTGACTTTTTTTTGCCTGAGCTGCTTTTTTAGAAGCCAAATAAAGAAACATCTTCTTTCCTTCCAATTTTGGCATCTGCTCTACTTTACCGTATTCTTCAAGATCATTGGCAAAACGGAGAAGGAGAACTTCTCCTTGCTCTTTGAACAAGATGCTTCGTCCACGGAAAAAAACGTAAGCACGAACCTTGTTTCCGCCTTCAAGAAAATCCTGAGCATGCCTCAATTTAAATTGATAATCGTGCTCATCGGTCTGCGGTCCAAATCTAATTTCCTTGACCTCAACCTTTATCTGCTTCTGTTTCATCTCTTTCTGGCGTTTCTTCTGCTGATAAAGGAACTTAGAATAGTCAATGAGACGGCATACTGGAGGTTGCGCATTAGGAGATATCTCCACGAGATCAACTCCTTCTTGATGGGCCATATCCAAAGCCTTGCGGGTCGGCATTACTTCCGAGCCTGCATCACTTACAACTCGAACCTCACGCATATGAATCTGTTCATTTACACGGTATTGGCTCTTTAGCTTATTTTTGTCGTTCTTCATTCAACTATTTTAATGTCAATTTTTTATAATCGAGTGCAAAATTACGAAAAAGCCAGGAATTAAACAAATAATTCCCGACCTTTTTATTGTATATTATTACTTTCATGATTATAATTAAGCTCGAATTCAATCTTTACTCCTCAACAGGGTCAGAATCACAAGCCTTCAACTGATCAGCAACTTCAGCGTTAATACGTCCGGCAAATTCTTCCATACTCATGGTAGCCTGTTCACCGCCACCCTGCTTACGCATAGAGACAAGACCTTCTTCTGCTTCTTTCTCGCCTACTACGACCATGTATGGAACGCGCTTCAACTCATTATCGCGGATTTTGCGACCAATTTTTTCATTTCTGTCATCAATATAGCCCCGAACATCCTTAGCATCAAAATACTTCTTAAGCTTCTTAGCATAATCGTTATATTTTTCAGAAATAGGAAGGATGGCAACTTGATCAGGAGCTAACCATAACGGGAAATGCCCGGCAGTATGCTCTATAAGCACAGCTGTAAACCGTTCAAGACTTCCAAACGGTGCACGATGAATCATAACTGGAGTTTTTTTGGTATTGTCAACATCCGTATACTCTAGTTTGAAACGTTCCGGAAGATTATAATCGACCTGAATAGTACCCAACTGCCATCTACGACCGATAGCATCCTTTACCATAAAGTCAAGTTTAGGACCATAGAAAGCAGCTTCACCTTCTTCCTCCGTTGTTTTCAGTTTCTTCTCACGACAAGCTTCACGAATAGCATTCTGGCTTTCTTCCCATATTTCATCAGAACCAATATACTTCTCCGTATCCTTTGGATCACGGAGAGATATCTGTGCCTCATAATTTGTAAAACCGAAAATTTGGAATACCTTTTGAATAATATCAATAACGATTTCAAATTCATGCTTTACTTGATCAGGGCGTACGAAGATATGAGCATCATCCTGTGTAAAATTGCGAACACGTGTAAGTCCATGAAGTTCACCACTCTTTTCATAGCGGAATACCGTACCAAATTCAGAAATACGCAAAGGCAAGTCTTTATAAGAGCGTGGCTTCCATGCATATACTTCGCAATGATGAGGGCAGTTCATCGGTTTTAGCATATATTCCTCATCCTCTTCTGGAGTATGGATTGGTTGGAAACTGTCCTTGCCATAATGTGCATAATGGCCGGAAGTAACATACAAGTTTTTAGAACCAATACCCGGAGTGATGACCTCTTGATAATTATAAGGTTTCAATACGCGACGGAGCATATCCTGCAAGCGGAGACGAAGTTGAGTTCCCTTTGGCAACCAAATAGGAAGTCCTTTACCAACGCGCTCTGAAAACATAAAGAGTTCCATCTCTTTACCAATCTTACGATGATCACGCTTCTTAGCCTCTTCAAGCATTGCCAGATACTCATCCAGCATTTTCTTTTTAGGGAATGTAATGCCATAGATACGAGTCATTTGCTCACGCTTGGCATCGCCTCTCCAGAAAGCACCAGCAACACTTGTAATTTTAATAGCCTTTATTGCACCTGTAGAAAGAAGATGAGGGCCTTTGCAAAGGTCTGTAAAACGCCCCTGAGTATAAGTTGTGATCGTACCATCTTTTAAGTCTTGATCAATATGTTCACATTTATACTCCTGACCATCAGCTTTAAATTCTTTTAAAGCATCAACTTTAGATACCTCCCGCCGGATAAGTTTCTCATCTTTCTTGGCGAGTTCTCTCATCTTGTCCTCTATCTTGTGGAAATCATTTTCAGAGATTGCTGTACCCTTAGGTGGCATAACATCATAAAAGAATCCATTATCAATAGCAGGGCCGAAACCAAACTGAATACCAGGATAAAGTTCCTGCAAAGCTTCAGCAAGGAGATGAGCAGAAGTATGCCAAAAAGTTTCTTTACCTTGTTTGTCTTCAAACTTATAAAGTTCTATCCTGGCATCTTCATTGATAGGACGATTCAACTCTACAATTTCACCATTTACACCGCAAGATACAACGTTGCGAGCGAGAGCCGGTGAAATACTCTCGGCGATTTGTAACCCGGTTACACCCTCTTCGTATTCACGAACAGAACCATCCGGAAATGTGATTTTTACCATAACAAATTAGTATTTCTTTTAAATCAGAGACAAAAGTAGGGATAATTACAGGAATAACCAAATTATTTTTACCCTATTTCCTCTTAGGCAGCTTATTCGCCTTTTCTGTAGCTGCTTTCATTAAACTATAAGCATCATAGAGCCCCAGTTCACCAGCACGGCTCAGATCTTTGACTGCACTTGAAATATCACCTGTTTTGATTTCTGCTATACCTCTATTATAAAAAGCTTCTGCAAGATTAGGATTAACTCGCAAAGCATCGGTGAAATAGTCTATAGCCCGGTGATAATCTTTAATGGCAGCATAAGCACATCCCTGATTATATAATAAATAGAAATTATCCTTACGCATACTTAGAGCCTGGGATAAGTCATCAGCCAACCGCGTGACATACATCGAAGTACTTTTTCCTTCGCTACGATTGTAAGATTCCATCTCGGCCAGACAGGCTGCACGTTGCCAAAAAGCAAGTACATTGGTACTATCCATATTAATATAATCATCAAGATCATTAATAGCCTCTTCATAGTTATGAATAGTAGACTGTGCAACGGCACGCTGTAACAAATAATCACCAGCTGTACGAATATCGCGTGAAGAGGATATCTTCTCATTGAGCACCATGACTGTATTCATTATAGCTGAGCTCTGACCTGCATCCATAGCTTGAGGAATGCAAGTAATGAAAACATGCTGGAGGGGTTTCTTTGTCTGATTGTACCTGTCCAGGTCATTATCTTCCAGTTCATAACTCTTGACCCCATTTTTATACTTCATATATGAAAGAGAAAACATTGGGAGGAAGTCATCCTTAACTTCCCTGTTCTGCACTTCACCACGATAAGAATTTCCATATTCATTCTGCTTGGTAACAATTGCATCATCATCAATAACCAGTTGGTCGTACTTACTTAAATCGACATCACTCATCCGTCTTACCTGCTTCAACTTAGCACGGCTCCAACGAGGCTGAACGCCTAAAGTTTTGTTCATCTGTGCCTTAAAGACACGGAACTCATCAAGCTCTGCCTTATTTTTCATACCTAAACGACGATAACAATTAGCACGTGCTAGGATACCATTCCAAAAATTAGGGAATTTATCGATGACTAAGGTATAATCACGAACAGCGGCACGAAGATTGCCTACTTTGTCATTTAACAAGGCACGGTTATAAAGAGCCTGTAAATTATTTGGTTCAAGACGAAGAACAAAGTCGAAATCTTCTATGGCACGATTATCATCACCAAGTGTAAGGCGAAGAAGTCCACGGTTATAATGAGCTATGAAATTATTCGGGTCCATCTCCACAGCCTTATCATAATCATCCATAGCCTGTCTTAACTTATTCAAATTGACACTAACCATGGCGCGATAAACATAATTATTGACCACTTTTGGCTCATAATGAATAGCATTAGTGAAAGCATCAAAAGCAACATCATAGCCATGGCGTGCAAAATACAATCGCCCTTTAATAGCCCATCCATCACCATTATATGGATCAAGTTTCAAAGTCTCATCCAACCATTTTGCAGCCTGAGCCGTATCATTCTGAGTAAGATACACCTCTGTCTGAAGAGAATAGGCTTCTGTCATCTTCGGCCACCGTGATACCAGAGAATCAAGTTGACGATGAGCTGATGTATAATCTTTCATCTTCACAGTGCAATAGGCTTTATTAAACCAATATCCCTGATTGTTAGGATCTCGGGCTATAGCCTGATTGTAATCATACATAGCACTCTGAAACTTATCTTGACGGATACGACTCAAGGCCCTCAAATTCCAGATATCGGCGATATATGGATTCAGGTTAAGAGCTTCAGTCTCATCATTTTCCGCTCCAGTAAAATCATCTAGGTAGAATTTAGCTATCCCCCGATAATACCAAGGCTCATATAGATAAGGTTTGTAATTAACACAAATATTAAAATGCTGTATCGCTAGTACATAGTCCTTGTAATCAAGAGCTATGCGTCCGGCAACCAGGATGCGGTCAATATTATACTGGGCATAAGATACCAATGATAACATCAGAAGAAACAAAGAAAGAAATAATTTTCGCATTTTCGGTATATTTAGTTAAGCAGGGTAAATCACATTAAGGAACAAAGGCCAGACTCTATCGTCTAACCCTTGTTCGATAAGAGCAACGAAACTTGCCCTTCATTATATTTTTCAATTTTCCACCTATCAGATTTTTACGTAAAGCACCGACTTTGTCAGTATACATAACACCTTCAAGATGGTCAAACTCATGTTGCATCACACGAGCCTTATATCCTTCAGCCCACTCATCATGCTCCTGGAAATTCTCATCCATGTATGTTACATGTACCCGAGTCGGGCGGGTCACATTTTCTGAAAGTCCAGGAATAGAGAGACATCCCTCCTCTAGTGTTTCCGTCTGAGTTGTATCATATTCCAAAATATGAGCATTTATAAAAGCATGGCGGAAACCGGAATATTCTGGAAAATCATCTTTCATGATATCCAGATCAATAACAACCAAACGAATAGACAGACCTATCTGTGGAGCAGCCAATCCCACGCCATGACTATTCTCAAGTGTTTGAAACATATCCTCGATCAAAGTCTTAAGATCTGGATAATCAGGAGTAATACCTTCAGCCTCCTTTCGAAGGACAGGCTGACCATAAACATATATCGGTAATATCATATTTAATCATTCTATTTGTGTAATAAAGGACAGTAGAAAGCCATCCCTATCTTTTTGAAGTCAGCCAATCTTCCAAAATAATGGTAGCCGATATTTCATCGACAAGTCCTTTATTTTCCCGTCGGTTCTTCTTCTTCACCCCCCCATCTAGGATCGCACGATGCGCAATAACAGAAGTAAAACGCTCATCATAATATTCTATTGGTATTTCCGGATGAGCATTGCACCAACGGCCAAAGAAATTTTCCACTCGTGCCAAGTTTTCACTAGGCTTACCGTTCGGCTGAAAGGGTTGTCCTATTACTATGCGTTCAACCTTTTCCTGAACACAATATTTTTCCAAAAAAGGCCATAATTCAACCGTACTGACTGTTGTTAATCCATTAGCTATAATCTGCATTGGATCTGTAACAGCCAGACCGGTACGTTTCTTCCCATAATCAACACTAAGAATTCTCCCCATAAAAGAAATCAAGAGAGAATTTTATTTTTTGAAAAGCAACCATGCATCCGCATATTTGGAACGCAACTGATCACGGCTTGAAACAGCAGATGCCTTATCGTCGTATGTAGCAGCAACTACCCGATACATATTCCGAGCTCTATTGTAAGCAATCTGAGCATCATAACCAGCACCTTTAAGTTGTCCCTGCATACCTTCAGCATTAGCCTTAAGGGAATAAGAACCAACTATAACACTAAAATTCTTCAAGCCTGCACCACTAACCACAGTAACATCCTCTTGACGTACAGGGATATTATCACCATTATCTGTTACAGTAGTCTCCGAAGCTGTTTTCGTTTCCAGCGGAGTTACAACAGGTGTTGCTGATGAAATAGGTTCCTGAGTTGTCTGAGTGCTTTCTTGAGCCTTCGCTTTCTCGTAAGCTTTCTTATAGGCACTTTCACTTGATTTACAACTTGAGAAAGCCAACACAGCGCACAACCCTGCGCACAATACCGAATACTTTTTCATATTACAAATAATCTTTTTATTGTTTACAATATTTCGCGAAGATACAATTTTTATCCCAAAAGGCAAATCTTTATGCGCATAAACTTTGTTAAATCAAATTAATACAAGTAATTTAACAAAAATGAACAATAATACTATTGTACTTCCAAAAGTTTTTCATATATTTGCTCATAGATTTAGATAATTAATTTCAATAACAATTTTAAAGATTAGAGATTATGAAAACATTAGGTTACATCAGTACATTCTTAGGGGGTGCCATTGCCGGAGCTGCTCTTGGAATGTTGCTGGCACCTGAAAAGGGTGAAGACACTCGCAAGAAAATTTCTGGCACCGTTGATGACTTTCTGAAGAAGCATGACATTAAGTTGAGCAAGAAAGATGTAGACGATCTAGTAGACGACATTAAAGACGCTTCTGCAGAAGAGGTATAATTATGTACTAAGCAAAACGATATGTTTAGTAACGATCGAAACATAGAATCTATCGGGCAACTGGTAGAAATTGTAAAGCACTACATCGGACTGCAAAAAGAATATGCCAAGCTCGATGTAGTGGATAAAATAGTTCGTCTGCTCACGGCTGTTACTATTATATCTGTGATTTCCTTATTGCTTATGCTATGCCTCATTTATCTGAGTTTTGCAGTAGCCTATGCCTTGGAACCTGCCGTGGGTGATGTTATGGCTTTTGTCATCATTGCCGGTTTCTATTTTCTTCTTCTCATTTTATGCGTACTTTTCAGGCACCAATGGATAGAAAGACCCTTAGTTCATTTTTTAGCTAATATTCTCCTTGATGCCAATGACTCTGATAATATTGGATAAATGGAATACAAAGATCTCAACGACATCAGACTTCGCAAAAAGGCACTTCGTACAGACATTGTGAAGGATGATCAGAATATAAAGAAATTATGGGACAGTTTATTCCATAACGAAACTATCAACAGAAATAGTTCTCCTTCTAAAAAATTCTCTGTACTGATGAATACAGGAGCGAGTTTATTAGATGGCGTCATTTTAGGATGGAAACTTTATAGAAAATTCAAAAAATAAACAGGGAAGAAAGCACTTCTCTGTTTATTTTTTCTAAATCAACAAAAACAATAATCCACCACCCCAGAATATCACTTAACATTTTAAACCTGATGATGGAGGATTACTTGAATTTCTAAAATCTTTATATAAAAAGTCACTCGTTTACCTACTTGTCCAAATCCAATACTCTGCGAGACGAAGGGAGGTTAAACATATAACTCTTATCAAAAATAGATTGTACCTTGTTAATTTCTACAAAGGTGGTACCTCCACCCTCTCCAAAGCTACCACTCAGATAAGCCAGTTTATCTTCATTTTTAATATAGCCTTTCTGGCGAAGCATCCTTACAGCAGCAAGGAACATATTTTCCGTACTCAACTTGTCACGTTGGAATACCGCAGAAACGCCATAAGAAAGATTCAGCCAGCGCTGTGTTTTTTCCTTGTAACATATAGCAAAAATAGGCGTTGCACCCCGGAAAGCAGCAAGGTCCCGGGCGGTTTCACCAGTTTCACTGTCCGTGATAATACCTTTGACGCCGATATGCTTAGTTGAATCTATAGCACACTTGGCTAGAAATAATTTCTGGGAATAATCATTACTTTCAGTAGGATCAATCTCATTTTCCGGTAATTTATCTTTTTCTGCCTGTTCAGCTATTTTAGCCATCGTTTTAACAGCCTCTAACGGATACTTTCCACTAGCCGTTTCCCCACTCAACATCAAAGCGTCCGTACGATAAAAGATGGCATTAGCTATATCCGTAACTTCAGCACGAGTTGGACGAGGATTTTCTATCATTGTATGTAACATCTGGGTAGCCACAATAACTGGTTTCCTCTTACAAATACATTTGCGGATAATGCGACGCTGAATACCAGGAATATTTTCTATAGGAACCTCTATGCCCAAATCGCCGCGAGCTACCATAATACCATAACAGGCATCAATAATTTCATCGATATTATCAACACCCTCCTGATTTTCTATTTTTGAAATAATTTTAATATCACTGCCACGAGCATCAAGATAATCCTGAACAGCCTTAATATCAGCTGCATTACGAACAAAACTATGAGCAATGAAGTCAACATCCAGATCGACAGCCAGATTGATATTAAAGATGTCCTTTTCTGTCAAGGCTGGCAGATCAATATGTTCACCAGGGATATTCAAACTTTTATGAGCGCCCAAATCACCTTCGTTCTGAACTTGGGCAACCAGCATAGGTCCCGTATTTTCAATACATTTCATATCAATGAGGCCATCATCAAAGAGAAGGTCATCCCCCACTTTGACATCTTCAGTGATATTCGGGTAAGTCACATTTACAATATCATGCGAAGTATCCATCTCTGGACGACCGAAAATTTTGACAACATCTCCAATTTTATAATGAATTGGTTGAGAAGTACCTGTAGTACGTACTTCTGGGCCCTTGGTATCGATCATTATGGCAATGTGAGGTGAAACCGCACGTACATTGCGCACAATCTTTTTGATTCCTTCGGGTGTAGCATGTGCTGTATTGATACGCACCACATTCATCCCGGCAAGAAACAGGCTTCGGATAAAACTCTGCTCACACCTCAAGTCACTGATTGAGGCTACTATTTTAGTTTGTTTCATTTTACACTATCTTTTTGATATTGTGCAAAGTTACAAATTAAATTCAAAAACACAAATTCTATATCAACAAAATATGTATAAGAGAAGTGTAATTGAATTAAAAGTAAGGTTTTCAATTAGTTATATCAAAAATATAACAAAAAAACGAAATAGTCTTTTGTTTTTTCAATAAAAAACATTATCTTTGCAAACCGATTTGAAACAACAAGTAAAATAATTAAGAAAATGACTAAAGCAGATATTATCGCCGAAGTATCCGAACAGACTGGTATGTCTAAAAAGGAAGTTGCAGCAGTAGTTGAATCTTTCATGGAATGTGTCAAAACCAGTTTGCTTGAAAAGAAGGAGAATGTATATCTCCGCGGTTTCGGTAGCTTCATTATTAAGCATAGAGCAGAAAAAACAGCTCGTAATATTTCAAAAAATACTACCATTACTATCGCTGCCCATGACCTGCCAAGCTTCAAGCCAGCCAAAAGCTTCATGGATGATATGAAAGGTGAATAAAGTTGAAAAGTGAGATTAAATATCAATAACAATATTTAAAACATTACAATTATGCCAAACGGAAAAAAGAAGAAGGGCCACAAAATGGCTACTCACAAACGTAAGAAAAGATTAAGAAAGAACAGACATAAGAGCAAATAATTTGCTCGTCAGTCTATTCGGACTGAGGGGTGTGTCAAGGGACTAAGTTTCTTGACATACCCTTTTTAATTTAAGAAACAATCTCTAAGTAAAGAAGAAAGAAATGACCAGCGAACTTGTAATTGACGCTCAACAAAAGGAGATTTCGATTGCATTGCTGGAGGACAAACAACTGGTAGAATATCAGAATGAACTCCGACAAGCATCTTTCTCTGTTGGCAACATTTATGTGGCTAAAGTAAAAAAACTTATGCCAGGTCTCAACGCTTGCTTTGTCGACGTTGGGTACGAACGCGATGCTTTTCTTCACTATCTTGACTTAGGAAGTCAGTTTAATTCCTACCAGAAATATGTAAAACAGGTAGAAAGCGACAGAAAAAAACTTTATCCCTTCGCAAAAGCGAGCCGGCAACCAGACCTCGATAAAGAGGGAAGCATTCAAAATGTGCTTAAAGTCGGGCAAGATGTCTTAGTACAAATCGTGAAGGAACCAATTTCCACAAAAGGCCCCAGACTGACAGGTGAACTGTCTTTTGCAGGACGCTTCCTGGTTTTGATCCCTTTCGGCGATAAAGTTTCCGTTTCATCAAAAATAAAAAAAGGAGAGGAACGCGCAAGACTAAAACAACTCATTCACAGTATCAAACCTAAGAATTGTGGTGTTATCGTGCGTACTGTGGCTGAGGGAAAGCGTGTAGCTGAACTCGATGCTGAAATGAAAGTCTTGACAAAGCGTTGGGAGGACGCTATTCAAAAAGCACAGAAGACTCAGCAGAGACCACAATTAATTTTTGAAGAAACAGGAAGAGCTGTCGCAATGCTTCGTGACCTGTTTAACCCTACTTACGAAAACATCTACGTCAACGATGAAGATATTATGACGCAGGTAAAGCATTACGTGTCACTTATTGCCCCTGAAAAGGCAAGTATCGTAAAGCTCTATACCGGCAAAGTACCGATCTTCGATAATTTTAATATTACCAAGCAGATTAAATCCAGTTTTGGTAAAACGATAAACTATAAGCATGGTGCCTACCTCATTATAGAACATACAGAGGCACTCCATGTAGTAGATGTAAATAGTGGGAACAGAACCCGCGAGAAAGGTCAGGAAGCTAACGCATTAGACGTTAATTTAGGTGCAGCCGATGAATTGGCTCGCCAGCTTCGCCTGCGCGATATGGGTGGAATTATTGTTGTCGACTTTATCGACATGAACCTGGCAGAGGACCGTCAGATGCTCTATGAACGGATGTGCAAAGATATGCAAAAGGATCGTGCAAAACACAACATCCTTCCGCTCAGCAAATTCGGTTTGATGCAGATTACTCGTCAGCGTGTTCGTCCTGCAATGGATGTCAATGTTGAAGAAACCTGCCCTAGTTGCTTTGGCACGGGTAAGGTGAAATCAAGCATCCTTTTCACGGACACTCTCGAAAGAAAAATTGACCAACTAGTTAACAAGATTGGTGTGAAGAAATTTAATTTGTATGTCAATCCTTATGTAGCTGCCTACATCAACAAAGGGTTTATCTCTTTGAAAAAGAAATGGCAGTTTAAATATGGTTTTGGCGTTCATGTCATTCCGTCTCAGAAAATGGCTTTCTTGCAATATGAATTTTATGATGACAAGAAGCAGTTTATTGACATGAAAGAAGAACAAGAGACAAAATAAAAATAAGGGTGTTACTTTAATGAAGTAACACCCTTATCTTATATAACTTTAGAAAAATCCCTGATTTATATTTGCAGAATTTATCCTTTGGGGGAATCAGCCTCAGGAAGCTTTTTCTTTACTTCATCCATCCTTTTCTGTAAATCATCATCCATAAGATATTCCTGAGCCTTCTGCCAGTCTTCAATGCCCTTAGCATAATCGTTCAGTTCTACTTCTGCCTGACCCATATATTTATAAATGAGATGCATCAATGTTGGATCTGGTTGATATAATTTGGCAGCAATTGCCAGATTGAGTAATGCCTCTCCATTAAGATGAAGCTGAGTATCAACGATCCCAAGCCGGTAGCTCGCAACCGGACTATCCTCCTTTTTTGCAACTGCGTCTTCCAGGTAAACCCGTGCTGAATCCAGCTGATGAAGATATTCATAGCATACTCCCATATAATATAATCCCGAAAAAGTGGTATCCTTCTGCTGCAAGAGTTTTTGATACTCATCCAGAGACTGCTGATAATTTTGATTGACAAAATAGGCTTCCGCCAAAGCGCGATTAACCTCTATATCCTCAGAATCCTTCTTGCAATATTTTTGTCCAAGAACAACAGCAACTTGCGGCTGTGAAATGACATCACTAGAATAAACATGCATCAAACTAGCCAGTATTTTGCTGTCCATAGGATAACGATGCAACAGTTGATTTCCCCAATAAACTTGAGAAGGAAGTTGCTTGACAGCCCCATAAGCATAATAAATTTCCCGATAACTATCATGACTTAAACTGTCTTCCCCAACTTCTTTAAGCAAATTTGTACACTTCTGAAAATCATAACGAAAGTAATAACAGTCTGCTATCTTCATCTGTATTCTACTATCATTATAAAGTTGTCGAGCCTGCTGATAGTATTCCAGAGCATGAAAATAATCATACTGCCCTACACAACTGTCTCCTTTGGCTATAAGAGTTGTCCTGTCAGAAGCACTGATCCCTATACTTTCCAACAGCAAAATGCTGATTAAAAAATTTTTTTTCAATAAACTCATTGCTATATACATTAAATAGTTTAATTCTATCCATTTCATAAATATCTCAACTCTATTTCATGCCAAATCTAAAAATATCAAAATGACTTTAAGTATTGCAGACATAAAATAAAAAAAGGTATTCAATCAAATCTCTTATAAATCTAAAACAAATATATAATTTTTTATTACAGCAAAGTGAAGATTTTACGTTTTTAACCAAAATTTATTATTGGACTATTTCATTTTTGTAAAGCATTTAACTAATAATGTGTATTTCTGCAACCTGACATCCAGCATTTGAATAGGGGGTATTTTTTGAACTGATAACAGATAAGAATCAAATGAGAGGAAATTCTTCTGTATTCAGATGACTTTTGAGATTCATTTCATCATCTTTTATCACTCCTTTCATGGCTTTTTACAAGATAAAACAGACTATAATGGTTCGTAAAAGATGCCCTTTTGCAGAATTTCAAATGAATACATTTTACAAACTACTGATAATATGCGATTTACGAACATGCTCAAAACTTGCATATTTCAGACCAAATGTTTATCATGCTGAAATATGCAAGCATTAAAAAGAACTTTATAAATATTTTTGGAAATATTTATTTTATTAATTAATCCTATGACCCTACCTCTATTTTTGGACAGATCAGTCTGTAAGAATACCTTTCGTATCTTTAGCCATACCGAGAAAATATTGGTGCACTTCCGTACTCTCGTCCAGTTCCGGATGAAAGGCCGTTACCAGCTGATTGCCCTGACGGGCTGCAACAATATGGTGATCCACTTCTGCTAAGATCTCGACCCCTTCAGCAACTTTCTCTATATAAGGTGCACGGATAAAAGTCATAGGGATCTTGCCTTCTATACCTTTCATTGCCGCATTGATATGAAAGCTGCCCGACTGCCGGCCATAAGCATTGCGACGTACGGTAATATCCATCGTTGAGATCCGTTCTATAGTATCGTCTTCCACCTTCTTTGCCAACAGGATCAAACCAGCACAAGTGCCATAAACAGGAAGTCCATGCTTAATTGCCTGGCGTAACGGTAAAAAAAGTTTTAATTCTTTCAACAGTTTCAACTGCACCGTACTCTCTCCTCCCGGAATGATCAAACCATCCATCGATAAATCCCAGTCAGCGAGCTGTCTGATCTCTACTGATTCTACTCCTAAGCGATGAAGCATTTGTTCATGTTCCAAAAATGCACCTTGAAGTGCCAATACTCCTATTTTCATTTGCCGCGCTCAGCCATCAACACTTTAATTTCTTCTTCATTAATGCCAACCATTGCGGGGCCAAGATCTTCACTCAATTCTGCGAGTTTCTTCGGATCATTGTAATTGGTAACAGCCTCAACAATAGCAGCGGCACGCCTGGCAGGATCCCCGCTTTTGAAAATGCCACTCCCTACAAATACACCTTCCGCACCCAGTTGCATCATCAATGCGGCATCAGCAGGAGTTGCAACACCACCGGCAGCAAAATTGACAACTGGAAGTTTATGATGTTCATGTACATACTTGACAAGATCGTAAGGTGCACTCAATTGTTTAGCTGCTTCATAAAGTTCATCCTCCGACATTGAAACAAGACGGGCTATGCCACTCTGCATAATACGTATATGCTGTACAGCCTGTACAACATCACCTGTACCGGGCTCACCCTTTGTCCGAATCATCGTGGCCCCCTCTGCAATACGGCGCAAAGCCTCGCCTAAATCCTTGGCACCACAAACAAAAGGAACAGAAAATGCTGTCTTATCTATATGATAGACATTATCAGCCGGTGAAAGAACCTCACTCTCATCAATATAATCGATATCTATAGCCTGAAGAATCTGAGCCTCTGCAATATGTCCTATACGGCATTTTGCCATAACAGGGATGGACACAGCCTGTTGAATACCTTTGATCATCTTGGGATCACTCATGCGGGAAACACCACCAGCGGCACGAATATCTGCCGGAATACGCTCCAAAGCCATAACAGCACAAGCTCCTGCATTCTCTGCAATTTTCGCCTGTTCTGGAGTTGTAACATCCATGATCACACCACCCTTTAGCATCTGAGCCAGTTCTCGATTTAATTGTTGTCTGTTTTTTTCCATATTATCTTACCTTTTTAAAAATTCAATTTCTAATATTTACTATACAAAAAGATCTATAAGTCCCTAAAGGAAAATTATCTCTATATAAATTCTTCATAGGATCATTACTTTGTCCTATAGGCTGTAGGAGAAATACCTTTCCATTTCTTAAAAAATTTCGACAAGTGGGCCTGGGAACTAAATCCAAACTCAAAAGCTATTTCCTGGATGGTCTTGCTGCTTGCCGTCAACTCCGTCTCTACTTTTCCTACAAGATTTTCATCAATAATAGCCTTAGGAGATTTATCTGCGCTACGCTTACAAACCTGCGCCAGATAACGACTGCTCACATTCAGCTTATCTGCATAAAAAGCTACATCACTGTTTGTCCGAACATGATTCGAAAGCAGATGAAGAAAACTCTGGTATAATTCCCATCCTCTTCCCGTAAGTCCCTGTTGCAAAACCACTTGCCTGCGAATATAGTCATGAGCAGACTTTAATGCTTTCGCCTTATTCATATTCTGAGTAAGATAGAAAGCTACAGCTGAAGAAAAATTATTAGTGAAGCCATGAAACAGACTTTCATCAAGCAAATAAATCCGATCATCATCAATCTCATCAAAAACAACATGAGCTTCAGCCTTCCTCACTATAACAAGATGACACAATGGAAGAAGTCTTTCACGTACCTTGCAGATAACATCATCTGTCATTAACTGCTCACCCTTGCTCGAATAAACTACCGGATCATAAATGACGAATTGAGGACAATACTTTACAAGAGCATTGACTATAGCCATCAAAACACTCACTGAGCGAACCATACCGATCTTAACAACAACAGGTTCCATATCGTTGATGATCGCCTCAACCTGTCCGCTGACAATATGAGCCGGAATATCATAGAACTGCTGAATACCAAGCGTATTCTGCACCGTAATAGAGGTAACAGCCGATACAGCATACCCACCAAGAGAAGATATCGTTTTAATATCAGCCTGAACACCGGAGCCACCAGTGCCGTCACTTCCTGTTATCGTTAAAATCGTCTTTCTGTCCATTACTTTTCTAAAGTTAAATGCAAAGAAAAGAAATTTTGGTAAAATAAAAAAATGATGTTCCCTTTTATGCAAAGAAAACATCATTTTATATAAGAAATAAAATGATCAAGGAATAACTTTGAAACGAATACGGTACTTATGTGCCATTTCATCCCAATTCGTTGCAAGTAAGACGAATTTGCCTATCTGTGATGTAGAACGAACGTATTTGCCAACACAAGGACAGGCATCAAAGTCACCAATACGAACTAACCGCAACATCTCTGAATTCTCTGATGGCATATGATCTAAATGAACATCAGACGGGATATGGCCACAATCAACGTATTCATAGGTCACAGCCAAGTCTTCAGCTATAAGTTCATTCATCCCGCGCTCTATCTCTTTTTCCTCCTGTTTTGTCGGTTTATGATCGAGTGTGAAGCTGATATTGCTCTTCTTACGTTCTACATTGGCATTTTCACAACGCTGGCAATGAAACATACTGGTCATAAGTTGATTAAGCAAATGTGCAGCTGTATGAGCAGGAGGAAATTCATCCTTATTATGTTCATTAAATATATAAGTTTTTTCTTCCATCTTAACACTAAATTTAAAGACCCTTCCCCCATAAGCATCAACCTCTGCAGGAAAATATCCATTACGCTTCAAATCAACTATTTGAATATCTCCGGAAAGCAAGTCCGTTGCAATGAATACTTTCTCAGGAATCCCTAAAAAATCAAATGCATGAGAGGGAATCATCACATCAACCTTGACATCCTGATCAGAAAAATTGGCAACAACCAATAATGCCTCATCATCTTTCTTACGGAGAAAAGCAAACTGCGCACGTGGATTGAATCTCCATGACTCCGGATTAACATACATCAAATCAAAAAATTCTCCCTCATATACCGACTTCTCGTGCAGAGCTATATTGAAAATATTATGATAGCTGATGGCTAACCGACGCTCCTGGTCTGTCATGTCCTGACGGTTTGCGTAAGCCCGGCTCAAAGTATCCGGACTCCAATAATCAAAGATAGAGGTACGTCCATCCTTGCCACTATATCCTTCAGTATCCATGCCCTTCTCCCCAAACTCCTGTCCACTGTAGAGCATAAAAGGATTAGTACGCATCAGTACAGCTGTGAGTACCGCAGGCATAGCCCTGAACCCGTCACCGCAGAAAAAATCACTAGCAATACGCTGTTCGTCATGATTCTCCAGAAAATAAAGAATATGATCATGTATATCATCTGTACTCTGCCATTCATAAGTAAGTGATGAGGCAGGACGCTCTCCACGGATAATAGAACGAAGACAGTCATACATGCCTACCTTATCATAAAGATAAGTGAACCCCGAAGAAATATAACGCCGATAAAGCGCCGTGTTGTAAACTTCGCCAATAAAGATAAGGTGTGAATAGCGTGCCTTAACAATATCAGTAGCATACTTCCAGAATTCAGCAGGCACCATCTCAGCCATGTCACATCGGAAACCATCAATGCCTTTGCCTGCCCAAAAGAGCAGGATATCTGTCATTTTTTGCCATGTACTGGGAACAGGATCAAAATGATTGCGCTGTCCGCTGCCATCCAAATAGTCTACGCCATAATTAAGTTTAACTGTCTCAAACCAATCATTGATACCAGGATGGGCATCAAAGCGATCATTGCCAGTCACTTTGGCTGGCGCCTCTTCGTAAGGTTCATCAGTTCCGCCCTTTAAATCAAAAGTTGGTTCAAACTTTTCTCCTACGCAATAATAGAAATTATTTTGGGGATCAAAGAATTTACTCTGGTCATCATCTTCACCTAGATCACGGACACCTGCTGGTTTGCAAATAGAATGATACTGGCGATGGACATGATTAGGGACAAAATCCATGATAACTTTCATCCCCTCAGCATGGGTACGGGAAACAAGAGCTTCCCATTCTTCCATACGGTGATCAACATCAACAGCTAAAT
>DMYZ01000042.1 GCA_003483565.1 Prevotella sp. | reverse complement strand
TGTCGCTCGTCGTGTTAAGAGGTTTGACAGAAACAGAGTAAACGGATGCCCATCTCCGGAGTGAATATAGTACATCTTGTGTGCCTTGCGGTAGTCCTTCCCCCGGAGATAGAGACGTGCATTGGTGCTATGTATCACAAGTCGTTTAAACTAGAAATCCATACGGTCATACAGGCAGTTGCAGAAAACTATACAAAAGAGAGCGACCCGAATGCGCTTAATGATATTGCCATATTAAAACGTCATGACGCAGCCATGCTCAGCATCCGCGTTGTTGTCAATGGGGAATTCCTTGTCACCTATCAGGCTGACGGTCTTGTTATTTCAACCCCTACGGGTAGTACAGCCTATAATCTTTCCAATGGTGGGCCGATCATCGTTCCTCAAAGTGGCAGTATTTGTCTTACACCTGTTGCTCCGCACAGTTTGAACATCCGGCCGATAGTTATTAATGATGACAGTGTCATCGAACTGAGCGTAGAGAGTCGCAGCCATAATTTCCTTGTGGCTATTGACGGTCGAAGTGAGAAATTGACAGAAGGAACGAAACTGTCTATTCGGAAAGCTCCTTATGCAGTAAAGATTATCAAGTTATGCAGTAAACGCTATTTTTCGACTTTGCGTGAGAAACTTATGTGGGGTGCAGACCAGCGTCAAAAATGATAGAAGCCTATGCATCTTCCATTTACTCAATATTTCCGTATACCGAAATCAAAATATAGTTCAAAAGTTATCATGCAATGGCTTTGGCAGGCCTGGCATGGGAATCGAATACAAGCTATACTTAATGCCGTCATAGGCTTACTGGATGTCGGTTTCAGTTTGCTGCAGGTCACGGCGATGAAGCATGCCATTGATGTTGCCTCTGGATCTGTTCCGGGGAATCTCTATTGGGCTGTAGGCATCATCGGTGTGCTGGTGTTATGTGATTTTTCCTTGAATATTTTAAGTATATGGATAAAGAATATTCTGGGTATCAAAGCACAGAATCGTATGCAGCAACGTATGCTCGACCGTATCCTCCGTTCGGAGTGGCATGGCAGGGAGTCACATCATTCGGGTGATGTCCTCAATCGTCTGGAGATTGACGTGTCTACGGTTGTTACCTTTCTTACGGAGACAATTCCCAGTACATTATCAGTGATAGCCATGTTTATCGGGGCTTTCATTTATCTTTATTCCATGGATCATCTCCTTGCCGTTCTTGTCGTTATCATGTTACCTCTCTTCATCTCTGTAAGCAAGATTTATGTTGGTAAGATGAGAGGATTGACCCGTCGGGTGCGCGACAGTGACAGTAAGGTACAGAGTGTACTCCAAGAGACAATACAGCACCGCATGCTTATCAAGACACTGGAGAGTGACCAGGAGATGGTAAACCGGCTGGAGAACACTCAGAAGGAACTTCGCAGCCGGGTTGTCCATCGTACAAAATTCCGGGTGTTCAGTAATACGATCCTCAATTTCGGTTTTGCCTTTGGCTATCTCTTTGCTTTTCTCTGGGCTGCTATCCGCATGTCGCGTCATACCTTGACTTTTGGCGGCATGACAGCTTTTTTGCAGTTGGTCAATAAAATTCAGTCTCCGGCACGAGACCTCACCAAACTGATACCGGTTTTTGTCAGTGTATTTACCGCAGCAGAACGACTTATGGAACTGGAAGAAGATCCCTTAGAGAAGCAGGGCGCTCCTGTTTATCTTCATGCTCCTTGCGGTATCCGCCTGGAGAAAGTCTCTTATGCGTATGATGTAAGAGACGGAGATATACTTAAAGATCTCAACTTTGATTTCAAACCGGGCAGTTGTACGGCCGTCCTTGGCGAAACAGGCTCCGGCAAGACGACCCTTGTAAGGCTGATACTTGCCTTGCTGTATCCACAGAAAGGCCGGGTGGTAATCTACAATAAACATACCAGTGAACCTATATCTCCACTTCATCGTTGTAATCTAGTGTATGTACCCCAGGGGAATACATTGATGAGTGGAACAATCCGTGAAAATCTACTGTTGGGGAAACTTGATGCCACAGATGAAGAAATGCATCATGCTCTGAGTTTAAGTTGTGCTGATTTTGTCTTTGATCTTCCCGATGGTCTTGAAACCTCCTGCAGTGAACAGGGAGGAGGTCTGAGTGAAGGCCAGGCACAGCGTATAGCCATAGCCCGCAGTCTGCTTCGTGACCGGAATATTCTTCTCTTTGATGAGGCCACCAGCGCTCTGGATCCGGATACAGAGAAACAGCTCTTACAGAATATTCTGGCAGGTAGTAACAAAACTATTATTTTTATTACTCATCGGCCGGCAGTAATAGAGTATTGTGACCAGACCCTGAAGATAGAAAGAATGCTGTCCCGTCCTTCCAGTAAAAAAGATTTGTAAGGATATCTGTTAATAAATGGTGCTGTACGTGCATGATGATCTGGAGTTTGTTTTATATAAAATGTTGAAAGGAGGAAACTCTTGTGACCCCTGAATTTGTAAAAGACAGTTTTTTAACTTCTATTTTACCGTTAAACAGGATATAAAAGGATATTGCATAGGTGGTAAAAGGCCATTAAACACATTTTGTTTAGTGGCCTTTTATAAAATTATAAATGTTAATATATTACAAGTGGCTGATTCTTAGTTACTTATATTCGTCTTCGAAATTCGGATATTTGCTCACAGGATGGTCTTTGTTTGCGAATATTAAAAGTATGAAGGGCTTGTAGTAAATATTATGTCATGTGTTGACAATGGTATTATATCCTTATTTGTGCTCGTAAAAAAAAATATTCTATGATTCTTTGCAATTTTTTTTCTTGTTTTTTTGTCAAGTTGGAATTATAAGTGTATCTTTGTCTCGCTATTGCAACGAAAACAGGACGGAATAGTTATAAAATGTACGATCATGAGTTTATTGCATTTAAACGATATCAACAAAACCTACCTTGGAGCGCAACCTTTGCATGTTCTGAAAGGTATTAACCTCGATATTGAAGACGGGGAGTTTGTCTCTATTATGGGTGCTTCTGGTTCCGGCAAGTCGACATTGCTCAATATTCTGGGTATTCTTGATAACTATGATACAGGTGAATATACTCTTGCGGATACCTTGATTAGGGATTTGAGTGAGACGAGGGCTGCTGCATATCGTAATAAACTTATAGGTTTTATTTTTCAGAGTTTTAATCTTATCAGTTTTAAAACAGCTGTTGAAAATGTAGAATTGCCTCTTTTCTATCAGGGAGTGAGTCGTAAAAAACGGCATACGATGGCAATGGACTATCTTGATAAACTTGGACTGACACAATGGGCAGAACATTATCCAAATGAAATGTCCGGTGGACAAAAGCAGCGTGTGGCAATAGCCCGTGCTCTGATCACGCAGCCTAAGATCATTTTGGCGGATGAGCCTACAGGTGCACTTGATTCTAAAACTTCCGTAGAGGTAATGGAACTTCTTAAACAGTTGAATCAAGAAGAACATAAAACGATTATCGTGGTGACCCATGAAAGTGGTGTTGCTAATGAAACGAATAAAATCATACATATCAAGGATGGCATTATCGGTAAGATTGAAGAAAATCTGGACCACCATGCCAGTCCTTTCGGTATTAATGGTGTGATGAAATAGAACAAGCCGATGAGAGATGTTATTGAAGAAATATGGTCTACTATAAGGCATAACAAGCTACGTACTTCGTTGACAGGTTTTTCTGTGGCGTGGGGCATCTTCATGCTGATATTTCTTCTTGGAGCAGGTAATGGGCTGATCAATGGTATTACCAGTAATAATGACCAGTTTCTCAACAACTCAATGGAAATAGGTGGTGGAATGACATCACAGGCTTATAAAGGGCTCAAGGAAGGGCGTATGATTACCCTTAACGATAAAGATGTTTCGACAACCAAGAGAAAGTATGGGCATTATGTAGAAACTGTTGGTGAGGAGTATCGGGAATCCGGTGTGACGGTGACTAATGGGGAAAATTATTTGAGTACATCTTTGCTTGGTGTTTATCCGAATGAATCTCAGATCAACAAAATTAAGATGATCTGTGGTCGGTTTATTAATGATATTGATCAGAATGATAAGCGTAAGGTCTTAGTAGTCAGTAAAGATCAGGCGAAGGAACTGGAACCGGAAGATTTTACATCACTTATGGGAAAATTTGTTAAGGTTGGTAATTTTTCTTTTCAGGTTATTGGCATTTACAGTGATGATGAGAGTGATATGAATGCAGGTATATATACGCCTTTTTCAACGTTGCGTATTATGTATGGCTTGGGTAATAAGACTGAGAACATTGTATTTTCTTTTCACGGGCTGAATACTCAAAAAGAAAATAAAGATTTTGAAAAACAATATAAGTCGAGTCTGAATGCAAATCATGATGTAGCCCCTGATGACGAAGATGCGGTTTGGATATGGAACCGTTTTACTCAGAATCTGCAGATGAATATGGGCATGGCTATGGTACGTACCGCCTTGTGGATTGTGGGTATCTTTACCTTACTTAGTGGTATTGTGGGAGTGAGCAATATCATGTTGATCTCTGTTAAAGAAAGAACACGTGAGTTTGGTATTCGCAAGGCAATAGGTGCGAAACCAAGAAGTATCCTGCGGCTGATCATGATAGAGAGTATTATTATTACCACATTCTTCGGATATATCGGCATGCTGTTAGGTATTGCTGCCAACCAATATATGAACGCAACCATCGGTCAACAGACTATGGATTTGGGATTCGGACCGAAAATACATACCTTCCTTAACCCTACAGTCGGTATTAATGTCTGCATAGAGGCAACATTGCTGATGATTATAGCCGGAACAATTGCCGGACTGATACCAGCCCGAAGGGCTGCTAAAGTCAGGCCTATAGAAGCATTAAGAGCAGAATGAAGTTTGATTTGGATACATATAGAGAGATTCTTGATACGATTACCCGTAACAAAGGCCGTTCCTTCCTTACGGGCTTTGGCGTGTTCTGGGGCATTTTCATGCTGGTGACTCTGATCGGCGGAGGAAAAGGCCTGAAGAATCTGCTGTCGAACAATTTCCAGGGATTTGCTACGAACAGTGCTATTATCTTCCCTCAGAATACAACTAAGGCTTATCATGGTTTTCGTAAAGGGCGGCAATGGGGAATGACTTATGCCGATCTTACCCGGCTGAAAGAACAAGTGCCGGAATTGGATGTAGTAAGTCCGATGCTCTCTAATTGGAGCTCAATTGCTTATTTTAAAGATAAAAAGAGCAGTTGTTCATTCAAAGGATTGTTGCCGAATTACAGGAGCATTGATGCCCCTCAAATTTATTATGGACGATATATCAATCAGATGGATATTGTCCAAGGCCGCAAGGTCTGTGTCATCGGTAAGAAAATTTATAAGACCCTCTTCCCCGGAGGCGGTGATCCTTCCGGGCAAATGATCCGTGTTGACTCCAGCTACTATCGGGTGGTAGGAGTCGATTATGCATCGGGCAATATGAACATAAACGGTAGGGCAGAAGAATCCATTTCTGTGCCGATCTCATTGATGCAGCATACTTACAATAAGGGTGACAGTGTCGATTTGATTTGTATGACCGCCAAGCCTGGAATCAGAATGAAAACGATTATGCCACATATCCGTGAAATTATAGGGCGTGCACATGATGTGTCACCTCAGGATGAAAAGGCGATAACGGTTATCAACACAGAGGTGATGTTTTCGATGGTCGACAGCCTTTTCAGTGGGGTTAACTTTTTGGTATGGCTAGTCGGTATCGGTACTCTGCTGGCCGGATCTATCGGTGTAAGCAACATTATGATGGTTACGGTAAGAGAACGGACAACAGAGATAGGAATCCGCCGGGCTATAGGGGCTACGCCTAAAATGATTCTTTCACAGATTATCACTGAGAGTATTCTGCTCACCTTTGTGGCAGGAATGAGTGGTATTATCTTTGGTATTTTTATCTTGCAGCTACTTCAGATGGCTAATACTACAGATGGTATTGTTACAGCACATTTCCAGATATCTTTCTGGACTTCCATAGGTGCTCTTGCTTTGTTAAGTATATTAGGTGTCCTTTCCGGACTGGTGCCTGCCCTCAGGGCAATGAGCATTAAACCGGTAGATGCCATGAGAGATGAATAAAAAATAATATTGAGATATGAAGAAGTACTTAAAATTTATCGTGGCAGGACTTATAGCCCTGATCTTTATCGGTACTTTTGTCTTCCTCTGGATACAGAGTCAACCGAAGGCAGCAGAGTATGATGAGTTTACTCCTAAGGTGATGGACATCAAAAAGACAACAATCATCACAGGCAAGATCCAGCCTCGCAATGAGATTAACGTGAAGCCGCAGATTTCTGGCATTATCACTAATATCTATAAGCAGGCCGGTGAGAAGATTCAGGCCGGTGAGGTGATAGCCAAGGTGAAGGTAATACCGGATATGAGTTCACTGAGCAATGCCCAGTCGCGTGTCCGCCTGGCTCATGTCAATTTGGAACAGGCCCGAAAGAATTATAATCGTGAAAAGGTGCTTTTCGATAAAGGATTAGTAAGTGCGGATGAATATGACAAGGTACGTATTGTGCTTCAGCAGGATGAAGAAGAAGTATCTGCAGCCAGAGACAATCTGGAAACGGTGCAGTACGGTGTCAGTGCTGGAAATGCCAGTATGAGCAGTACGCTGATACGTTCTACTATTACCGGTCTTATTCTTGATGTTCCTGTAAAAGTCGGCAATACCGTTATTCTCAGTAATACCTTCAACGATGGTACTACTATTGCTACAGTAGCCAATATGAATGATCTTATCTTCGATGGAAACATCGATGAGACCGAGGTTGGACAACTGGTTACAGGAATGCCAATGAAGATTACTATTGGAGCGTTGCAAAATATGAATTTGAATGCTTCACTGGAATATATCTCGCCGAAAGCTGTAACGAGCAATGGTGCCAACCAGTTTGAGATCAAGGCAGCCGTCAAAGGTGTGAATGGCAGCAAGATCCGTTCCGGTTATAGTGCTAATGCTGAAATAGTCCTTGCTCAGGCTGACCAAGTGCTGACTGTACCGGAGAGTGCTATCGAGTTCCAGGGTTCTGATACTTATGTATATATAGTGAAGGGAAGCGGTGATAAAAAGACTTATATTCATCGTAAGGTTGTAACAGGCTTGAGTGATGGTATTAATATTCAGATCAAGAGTGGACTTACGCCTAAGGATAAAGTTCGTGGACCAAAGAAGGTGGCAGATACCTCTTCTTCTTCGGATAATAATAATTAAATGACATAAGAATATGATGAGAAAATTATTATTGGCGGCAGCGATGCTGTTGTCTGTATCGATGAGTTTTGCACAGGCTCCGACGGGTGATTCTAAGGATGAAGATGCTATGTATGCCAGTGACTTGCTAAAGGCTGGGGAACAGGCTCCTGATTTTACTTTAAAGCAGGCTGACGGCAGAAATTATAGTTTATACAGTCATGCTGGAAACTATAAAGTCATAGAGTTTTGGGCTTCATGGTGCCCCGACTGCCGAAAGGATCTTCCAGAGGTCAATGCCTTGCTGAACCAGTATAAAGGAAAGAAATTCAGCTTTATCGGAGTCTCTTTTGATACCGATAAGGCAGCATGGGTAAAGTGTTTCAGTCAGACTTTCAAGCGTACTGGTATGATTGAGGTAAGTGAACTGAAAAAATGGAAGGAGACGAAGATTTCTCAAAGTTATCATATTCGTTGGATTCCTTCTTATTATATTTTGGATAAGAATAACAAAGTCGTTCTTGCTACAGTTGAAATCAATAAGGTAGCTGCTAAACTCAAGGAATTAAGTAAATAGTTTCTCAATATTCCTAATATGTACTTCCTTAAAGTTTGTTTCGAACAACTTTAAGGAAGTACTGTTTTTTTACAGGAAGTTGCAGC
>DMYZ01000107.1 GCA_003483565.1 Prevotella sp. | reverse complement strand
ACTTGCTAATTGACTCCAGCCTGTCAATTACTTGAACCCAAAATACAACCGTTTAAAACCTATCTTTGCAAAATTGAAATTATGGAAGAAATGAATCAGTCGAAAGTTTCGGATTCTCCGAAACGTGTTTTTTCTCTCGACATCCTACGTGTATTAGCCTGTTTCCTGGTCATGTTCCAACATTCCAGCGAATTTTTTTATATTGGCAAAAATGGAATGGTGGCAAATTCTAATGATGCCTTCGACATTGGTATACTTTCAAGTTTTGACCGAGTCTGTGTACCCCTTTTCGTCATGCTTTCCGGCTATTTGCTTTTACCCATGAAAGTCCACACTTCTGCTTTTCTTAAGAAACATATTATACGTGTGGCCGGGCCCTTTCTCTTCTGGTGCATGGGCTATGCTGTCTATTACGTATTTTATAGAGGAGATTCCATCGGGCTGATGTTCGGTCATATTTTAAGTATTCCCATTAATTTTGGTACAGATATAGGCCACTTATGGTACATCTATATGGTACTGGGATTATATCTGCTCATACCGGTATTGTCACCATGGCTCCAGAAATGTTCCCAAAAAGAGTTACAAGGATATTTAGGGATCTGGCTCTTTACTACTTTCATCCCCTATCTGCATCAGATTTTCCCCCAACTTTTGGGTGAATGCTATTGGAATCCGACACCAATGATGTATTATTTTACAGGTTTTGCAGGATATCTGATATTAGGCTATTATTTTAAGAGATATGGAGCTTTTTCCACCGTCAAGTCATTTATAATTACTTTAATCGGATATATCCTGACGGCAGGCATATTTTGTCTGAGGGCAGACAAGGTTGTAAACGTGGCTGATCTTGAGCTAAGCTGGTCTTTCTGTTCCATTAATGTCGTGATGATGACGGCAGGAGCATTTTCATTTATCAGGTCCATTACATGGAAATGGAATACAAGCCACCTGATAGTTGACCTGTCTAAAAAGACCTATGGGATGTTTCTGGCACATATCATGGTGTTGAATTTTTATCATGATCTCTTTGCCGGCCTGTCCCTTTCCTTATGGATAGAAATTCCGATGCTGGCTCTCTGCACCTTCGTTACGATCTACCTCATCATATCCCTCATGTCTTTCCTGCCGAAAAGCCATTACTGGGTAGGTTGAGGAAAAGATTTAAGTAAGTCAAGCACGTTTAATAAACGTCATAAGTACAATAATGAGAGTAAGTCCGGATTTTTAAACAGCTGACAGGATATTGCAACATTGGATCTTCCGTACTGACAACAGTTCCGTTATTAGCTGCTACCGGGGAATCAGCCAGCCCTGTTTATCGGGGTCAGGGTTGGCGAGACTCTCTTGTAATGGGACCTGAAGCCATTGAAATCAGGTCTCAGCGAGACGGTGATACCCCGTAAATCATACTTGTTCTGCCCTTTTTCACTTACATTCGGATAGTGCTGCTCGTAATAAGTTGGTTCCATTTCACTTTTCAAAGTGGATTCACGTTAAAAGACTTTCTTGTAAATTCAACATAAATCCTAAATTTACAATCCGTAGCTCTGTGAGTCTTTGTGTCCCTATAGAATCTGTACCGTTTGTGATACATCCGAACTCATGCATATTTTCACTCTCAGTGTAAAACCGGCAGTTGTTCAGACAAGTAATCTGACTGGTACTTACTGTGGTCTTCAACTTTTAAGCGTTTCATTTTGCGTTTCATTTTATACCCGTTCAGATCGAAGAGCTATATACATATTACTTACAATCAGATGATTAGAAGAATTGAAACGCTCTAAGCCGTTTTGAAACGCTTGAAAAAATGAAGTATTTGTAACATAAGATAGAATGATTTTATACAAAAAGAAGTTGTAAAAGGGATTAATCTTTAAATTTATTTGACGTTAAGTTTTTTTTTGTTACTTTTGTGTGAAAATATTTAAGCCAACTCTCCCATGTTTGCACTAAAAAGAGGACAGATATGAAAAAACTGAAATATATTCTATTGATACTATCAATAACTCTCACGGCCTGCGTTTCTCATTATCAAAACCAGTTGGAAGCAATTGATACCTTAATCGATAAGGGGCAGATTGACTCTGCGAAAAGTGAAACACAAAATATCCGATATACAGGACTTCATAACGAATCAGAACGGGCTTTATTCAACCTGATCCAGACAAGGATAGACTGCATCGACGGAAAAATGCCGGTATCAGATGCTTCCCTGAAACAGGGAATCATCTTCTTCACGAAAGAAAAAGACTATGTTCATCTGGCTGACTGCTATTATTATAAAGGAACGATAGAGTTTCAAAAAGGAAATCGGAGATCAGCCTTCCTGGATATGAAAAAAGCTGAAGAGCAAGCCAGCAAGACTAATGACCTGACTATCAAGCATAAAATATGTGAACGACTGCTGGACTGGAATAATTCCTGTGGTGAATATGAGAGGCCTTGAAATACGGACAAAACAACCTGAAATACGCCATTTCTGCCAATGACAGTAACTGGCTGGCTTATGCTTACGGATTGCTGGCCGTTACCTATAACGGTCTGGACAAGACGGAAAAAGCAAAGGCCTGCCTGGAAAAATGTATCCCTTATCTCCAGGCAGTGCCAGCAGCAGAAAGAGTAGATTTCTATGATGATCTTGCCGTCCTCTACATTGACAAGGACCGGAATCAGGCGAGGAAGGTCTATGAAACGGCTTTAAAATATGGGCAGGCACCATTGACTTATTACGGTTTGGGCTATCTGGAATATATGGACGGAAACAAGGAAAAAGCAAATGCGTATTTCCAAAAAGCGTTGCACACAAAAGAACCACTACTCAAACTGGATACCTACGACAATCTCCTCAACCTTTATTATAAAAACGGTGACTTTAAAGAGGCATGCCATTATGCCTCAAAACGCATTAACTTGAAAGATTCACTGGACCTTCAAGCCAAAAAAGCTGATGTCGGCCGCTTACAAATGAAATTTGACTATGATACCGCTCAAATCAAACTTAAACAAAGAATCTTTTTCTCTGTATATCTTGCCGTAATACTGATATTCACAGGAATATTAGTATATCTTCTGAAGAGAATAAAGGCCAGTCGTCTGAATCAGCAGATTCTCCAGGATCAACTATTGATTCATATCTACCAGAAAAAACTGGGTGATATTCAGAAAAAAAGCAAGGACATGCCCTCCGGGAATGTTACAAATTCTGGAGAAGACGAGAAACAACTAAAAAGAAGAATTTCAGAGATCAATGAATATACTATACCCCAAAAATTGTTCTGTGTGGTGATTGC
>DMYZ01000141.1 GCA_003483565.1 Prevotella sp. | reverse complement strand
ATCTCTGGCACCGAGCCTTTAACCCAACTTGCAGCCATCTCGGAGTCGACCTTTAAATAATGTGAACAGAATTATTAATTTCATTAGGAATTAGCCCGATACTAGCCGGTTATGTCCGTGGATTCTCATAAAAAATGCTAATCGGAATTCAAAACCCGTTTTGTGTGGTACACAGGCTCTTGCAGCGGTTTCACATTTTTCCTACCTTTGCACTGATGTATATCAAGGTCCAGACAAGAACAAAGACCGGTGCGGAGGGGAAGAAACATTCTTCTGTCTACCCGCAGCTATACGAGTCATACCGTGATTGTGGCGGTAAGGTCCGCCAGTACCGTAGCCAGGCGTATTGACGGTCAGGAAGTGGAGATCGGGCAGTGTACGGAGCCCGAAGAAAAGCTTGCAGCCATCTATGCGAAGCTGAATATGAAATCACCGCCGCTAAAACGAAGACAAAAAATTTGTGTGGTACATTCTTGCAAGTCAAAAAAAATTGATACTTGAAAATCAGAGAGTTAGATGCTTATAGGCTGCAAGTTGGGTTAAATGTACGTTCCGTAAAACGGTTGGGATTCTCCACTTTGCCTTCAGGGAAAATTACCACATCAATCTGCGTGTAGGGGAAGAATTTCTCAGGGTGAGTAGAGAACATCATTGCAGCGACGTTTTTAATCTGCCTGTTCTCTGTTGGTCCTGCAAGGAGGTCCATGCGGTCAAGTATTTCCATCTTGGAATCAGTGCCAAGCATAAGTAAAAGTTTGCTATGAGCCTTTTCCAAATAGTTGCGCGGTAGTATCAGGTCTATATAATCCGGTGTGATGGTAGGATTGCCCCTGTCGTCGAATGGTGTGCGGTTAGCCATGTTACAGAGTTCCGAGGGCAACACTCGCACCGTCGTGGCGATGTATCTGTACTCGACAGGCAAAAGTGTCAAGAGCCTGAGGAGTGCGGAAGACTAATCGCTGGGTTCTGTATGATAATAGGAAGCAAGGTACAGGTTGCTTTGCTTCCTTTTTCCCAATAATAATTACTTCTTTCTCTTATATGCGAATGTGTACAGAATTCCACCACTCATACTTGCTCTATTGAACAAGTTGATATTCTGATCTAGTTCTTCTTTAACATCGATTAGGGTAAGGTCAGGATTTGTCCTATTATCCAAAGTCCAACCGTATGCTACTCCACCATCGGGTCTGATACTTAGCTCGAATGATTTTCCACTGATAGTCAGAGACCGGTAATGTGGTAAACGCTCATGTATAATTTTGCAATTTATGTCACATATTTTCATCAAGCACATACGTAAGAATTTATCACACTCTTTGTAAGATGGGAAATCATCAGTCAACTTGATGTCGTGGATGCTTTCATCGTATGAACTATACATTGAACCCGAAGAAATAATGCTAGTTGGCAGCATGATAGTCAACTTGCTTGGCTTAAACTGTAGCTTTGCCTTTAGTTGGCTTATTAGCTGAGCCAAAAGTATACAGCCGAGGGGAGTCTTAAGATAGCGGTCAGAATAGGTCAACTGTACATCTTCATCTTCTGGTATAGCTTTATAGATTTTTCCCCATGATGCTTGATTTACACTTGTGATTGCTTCTAACAAATTCTCAATCTCAGTATTAGCAGTCAGATAGCATTCGAAGACTGAGCTCCCGCTATTCTGTAGTTCCGAGATGATGTCTAATACAGACAGAGATTTCTGCGGCAAGTCTTTAATTGTATTTGAGGTTGTATAGATTTCGCGGTCTGTGCCCCAATTTTGATTGTACTCGTCAAAGTGGTTCACACAGAAATACATTTTTGAACTTCCGTTTTTGAAATGTACAATTAGTAAAGGAGACTGGACACTCTTTTTGCTTTCCAAATAAGAGGCATTGGTACTCATCAGTAAAGGCATTATCGCGCTCAGACTATCGGAGGAAAGTCTGCTGAATTCAATTTTTCCATTTATACACAGACTGACTTTTACCCCGTTGACCAACATCTCTTTAATATTATGAGCAAACGGAAACAGCTCAGGATTCCATTCATTTAAGTTGTTAGAGGCGAATATTGTCAGATTATCTACATTGTTTGCTCGCAGTACATAGTACAACTCTGTGTGTATGTCAGAAGTCAATCTGACAGCGTCTTTATAGATTGCACTTATATTCTCGGGGACATTTTGAGCCTCTATCTCTGATTTCAGCCATTCCAAAGCTTTATGGCGGTCAAGATAGTTAATATACCACTGGGTATTTCTGTCTATTAAGCAATTAGTGCAGGCCTTCTCGCATTTACAGTTATTAAGTACTTGATAAGCAGCTTTGAAGACTTCATCCTTATACTCGAACAGCAATGGTGAATAGCCAGAGCCGCCCAAGGCGGTGTCATAAATGAAGATAGAATCATAGCTTCGGTTATAACCAAAATCTATTTCCCCTTCAATGATACCGAGAATTTCTGTAAGTTTTCTGCTTAGAATAGTACCAAGCGAATACAAAGTACTTTCGTCTATGATTTCATGATGTTCGTTGTCATAGAATTTGATTTCTACGAAATCAGTCTGATAGCGTCCAACAAGGAGGACATTTCTTCTAATATTGGATCCTCTGTTATCATTGCCTTGACATTCTTTGCCTGCAATGAGATGACGGTGCGGTATTAAAGGCTGTTTATCTCCGACAGCTCCCGCAAAATCAGTTTCAGACTCCATTCTTCCACAATATGGGCATAAAGCATAACCATAACCTTTGCCCTTATTGTAGAAAAGGATCTCGGACTTAGGTGCGGAACGTCTCATCTTGAATAGAACATTGACATTGTCATCTTCTGCCCAAGGTTCCATTTCAAGCAATATTGGTTGAATAAAGTTTTCCGAATGTGCTGTTTTCAGAACACGGGTAGGTCTACTTGACCAGTCTACTGTGAAACCGGATGGTTCAACAATCTCTGTAAAGTTACTTGCCCCAATCGTCATGCCTTTCAAGCCATGCATTGTGCCTACATGATGGCATGACGGACATTCTGTTAAAGGCTTGCCATAGATGATAGTGGTGTAATGGCAATGATCACAATACTGTATGACGTTCTTTTTCGTCGCATCGAATCGCGTCTTCATTGTAATTCCCGATGGCTGGTAGCACCATTCGTTGATAACGACCTTGTTTCCTGGAGCATAGGCAGAGATAGCCTGGCTAAGGTGCATGGTAGGCATTTTTACATTCTCTTTGCCAGCTCTGCTTATGTCGGGAATAAACTCTACCAGACCTGTAGGTATGCCTGCTGATGGCAGAAAGTTATTTTCAGCCAGCCAAGAAATAAGAGGCGTTTGTACAAACACTTTCTTTCGATTAGATACAGCAATACGTTGACGGAGACTGGCATCTTCAGTATCTTCTATGATTTTATCAAGAGCTTTCACACGCTGGGCGTATATATCATTTTTGATAAAAATAATTTGTCCTTTGCATCTGTATGCAGCATCTTCAAAAGAAGTAGTCGACATCACTGTGTCTTTTGCAAGGCGATTATACTCTCTGCTCCAATCGGAATACTCCCCTTGATGGTTTATAATCTCATCAAGTGTATTGCAGAAAGCATCACAAACAGAGATTTCTCCTCCAAAGAATTGCTCGATATTCGACTTGACCTTTATACCGCCTTGCATAACAACAAACTTAGCAAAAAAGAATGCGTTGATTTGTCGTTGGACTATCTGTACGCTTTCAAGTCTAACCCGTGACATTTCCGTTATATGGCTCATAGACCAACCTGGATTTTTCCATGCTGACATTCCAATAGGATTAGGTGCGCAAAACGTTAATGCCAACGCCTTAGTTTCTTGGCGTCGACCAGCGCGGCCTGCACGCTGAAGATAATTGGCCGGCTTGGGCGGAACATCATTCATGACGACTTCGCTAATCCCTTTTAGGTCCACTCCCATTTCCATCGTCGTAGAGCAAGACAAAATATTCAGATGTCCTTTATTGAAATCATCCTCATATTTATCCAAGACCTGACGCTGTTGCTGACCAGAATGCTCTCCAGCCATGAAAATAGGACGCAACATAAAAATGTTGACCATGATAGAGCTTAGCAGACCACGATCTTTTAAATCGGAAAGTTTTTCATTTACCCATAAATATATTTCATCATCACTCACGCTAACGAATTTCCCATTTTCCCTCTTCATACGGTTCGGATAGGGAAAATATGGGAAAGCAAAGGAATTTTCTTTAGGAACTCTGAATCTCTCGAAATTTGCCTTGGAGAGGTAGCCATCCATACGGGGGCTATAACCCTTAAAGAGTGTGTCTACGGAAACGTTGTCAACAGGGCAAATATAGGCCTTTTCGATTAGCTGAATTGCCACCTTCGTTTTATCCATTAAATCGAGGATATAGCCATGATGCTCAGTATCAGTCATTTCCAATACATTCTGCGTAAGAAAGTTCCATGCGTCTTTTAGAATGCCATTGACCAAATCTATGTTCTGTTGTGTCATTTCTCCAGTGGAGTTTATGCCAAGGGCAGCACACAGAAGAAGAACTAGACGGTTTTGCCGTTCATTAACCTTGCCTTTCTCAGAAAGTGTGACAGTCTGCCATTTACTTACTTTCTTGTTGCCAAAATGGGCTTCAGAATCTGATGCGTATATTGGCTTTGTGAAATCAGTTTGCGCAAGGAATTGCTTGAAGCTCTCAGATATGGCATAGTGACGATTACTTCGAATATAGTAGTCGAGGCAAATCTTCAAATACGCTTGCCAGTCTTCATCGGTAAATCCCTTAATGGCAAGTTTATCAGGCACTTTTGCCTTGTTTAAAGGAGGATAAACAACTTTTACAAGTCCTAAAGTTTCCAAAGAGTTGGAATGTTTTGGAATCCATCCGAACTGATCAACGTATAGAGCACGGAGATAGTTGAGAACATTATTGTCCTGACCATATTTCGCTCCGCAGAGTCGAGCATCTCCCAGATGTTTGAACATACGTTTCAAATCTTCACTCTTTTCCAAGGAGTGCTCAAGCTCATCCCAACAAACGGGTTGACTCTTTGGATATGGCCGCCCGCTTTGTTTTTCTTCAAACTGATCAAGCATTTCCTGTAACATTGCAGGAAGAGTTGGCATCAATTTTAACCGGTTGTAAGTTTCCTGCTCCTTTTGAGTTAGTCCGCCATTCGGATTATAGCCCGCAAGTCTTATTTCACTCAACTTATGGTATATTGCAGATCTTATCCAGTTTCTTTCTACATCTTGATTTAATGACATGGCAGACTTGGCCGTGTTCTGACGACTATCTGTGAAGGTGATATATTTTCTTCCTTCATATAGAATATCAACGTCTCCCTTGTCCGCTGAAGGTTCTGCGTTTTCCAATATAATAGGTGCTAACAGTCTCCCAAGAAATGTAGCACTGGCCCTAAAATATCGCAGATTACTAAAGTAGATGTTCTCACCACAATGTGGGCATACAGACGTTATATTTCGTTGGCTTTGAACATAACACTCCTTATAATAGTCCTTTGTTTGCTCTTTGACTGCCTTAAAATGACTATTTTCTGCATCAAGTTCAAAAAGTATCTCCTTTGAGTTGTTTCTTGGACAAGCCTTCTCTTCTTTAGCTAAAATAATAGACGTATAATGGGCATCTGGTTCTTTCTCATTTTTATCATCATCTTCAAGGTCGTTTTCATCAGAAATATAATCGAAGATGCCACTATCAAGTTTGGCAGAATTGACTCTCAAGCGAAACTCTCCACCTTTGCCATTATTCTGTTCGCATATCAATAACAAGCCACCGCAATGAGGGCATGTCGCAATTTCCAACAATGGCTTTTTACAAGACGGGCACAGAGTGTTTTGGTATGTTGTAAGGGAGCCGAGATTGATTTTCCCTTCCTTATGAGTGGCACAATTAGGATTTGTACAGGCATATATTCCACCTATGCTTCTCACAAACAAGTGGATTCTTGTTGGTAACAAGGCTCCTGCCGTACCATCTGAATTCATTTCTTGGTGTTTTTCACCAAGTCGATTTACGAGTTTCAGCCCCTCCTCTCGTTCCATATCCTTTTTGAAAACGCGACAGATGTCTTTCAAAGGTAACGATGGAACTTTGTTCAACTTTTTGCGCAAGCCATTAATGTCACTCAATTTAACTTTTGATCCGAACTCTGAATTTACTGAATCTATTTCTTTTTGAGCAACATTGACATCTAATTCGGGAACGATACGTTCTCCATCTATAATTTCTATAGTGTCTTTCTGCTTTCCTGTTATTTGGCAGACGAATTCTTTTAATGCATCGCTTGTCCTGGGGTCGTTAGGATCACCCATTGTGGCAGATGTCAACGCAAAGTTAACTTGGTCAGCAGTGACATCAAATGCATCTAATATTCGTCTTATTTGCAAGGCAAGTTCTGCGGCAGATGAACCGCTGTATGTATGAGCCTCGTCAAGAAGAATCCAACGCAGTTTCCCCTTGGATTGTTGTAAAATGGGTTGGTCCTCGGGGCGCACAAGCATATAGTTCAGCATTGTAGGGTTTGTGAACAATATCTGTGGAGGATTACTACGTATTTGCTTTCTGGACAGCAACTGTGGGTAAGCCTCATCTTCCTTTGACTTATTCCTTGACAAGCTGTCGGGAGTATCTCCATTATATATAGCATAAGTAATTTGGGGATTAAGTGCACGGCACCAAGCATCAATACGCTTCTGCTGATTTTTCATCAACGCATTAAGCGGATAAATAAAAATGGCTTGTACACCATCTTCGGCTCCATTTTTCTTTTGAAGGTGAAGGTCTTGTAGCACAGGCAGCATAAAGCACTCAGTTTTACCCGAGCCTGTTCCTGCTGTAACCACAATTGTCTTTTTCCATTTTAAAAGTGCATTCCAGCTTAGTGTTTGATGAGTATACGGTTTGCGATCCAATGGGAATGCATACTCTTTGTTGATAATATTTCCTAATGCACGGACGAAATCCTCTTCGAGGAGATGGAGCTTAGTGGCATGCTCCCCAAAAGTTTCAGAAGAGCTCTTCCATGGAAAAATAGTCTGAAAAACAGGAGATGCTATCAATGGCTCTTTGTGCAGCAGTAACTGTCTTATATATTTCTGTTCCTCCTGTAGCCCTGGTACCCATAGGGAAACAAGGGACTCTACAAGAGTCTTATTAGAATCATTATAGAATTTAGCGTAATCCATTATTTTCCGTTTGAAATAGTATATTTGAGCATTCTTTGCAATATTTGTGAGTATACAGTAGTAAAATAGTTGCGATAGAAGTTGATGATGCGCCGCATAGTAAGATTTTCTGCTGAATCATCGTGCCATATATCGGGCCCAATTCCACGGAGATATTCCACGATTCGTAAGGGAGCCTTTACCATCGTAAGTTGGTAAAAAGTCATGCCTCGTTTTGCCTGTTCGGCATAATACTTTCCTTGCAATGCTATCTCAATACATGGCAAGTCATTGTTACCATAGTTCTTGCCTACTGAACGCGACCGGAGCATCTGCATTTCTGGAATAGACAGCATTGGAGCTTGACCTAAATTTTGTCCCATGATATAGGAAATGAAAGTGTCCGTAAAATCAGAATCCAATGTGCTGTTTAGAATATCCCTAAGAAATTCCATAAGTTTTGGCAATAACATTGCATTTATTGTTGGATTTTGAAAATAGGCATTATAAAAGGAATCGAATGTTTCCTGCCATTCTTCTGCCTTAATCCAATGAATGCCAATAGCAAATTCTTGTTCCAAACGGTTGACTTCTGAAAGAAAAAGTTCTTGTCTTCCGTTCATGAACAATGCAAGTATCAACTTGGCAAGTCTTATTGGCTCTTTCATGATTTCGTCAAGGCAAGAGAATGACTTAAAGGGTAATTCGTATTCTGATGCCACCTCAAAATACCTGACAGCCAATTGCCAATATCTACTTTTATCTATAGAAGATTCGTCAAGTTTTTCACCCCATTTTGAACTATGACAATACTCTTTTATTTGATTGAAAAGATTAGCATCCTCATGGATGTTTACCTGTTGTGGTATAATCTTCCTTTTGTCAAATCTGTCTGAAAATATGATGTATTCAAAATGTTTTTCACTATCAGGGAAATAGAAAGTATGTGGGCCGGCCTTTATGAGCTGCAATATCTCCGTATCTTCTATAGAGCATTCACTGCTACTTGCTACTGCCATTATATTTCCATTGTATATAACAGGAATTTCTGCATCGGGATTAGCTACTTTCTCTATCTCTATTGCATTACCATTAGCACTGGCTCTTGAGATGTATGCAAACCGACGTATTTTGACTCCTATGCCATTCAGGAATAAAAACACATAATTGCTTTCTTCCTTATAATCGTTGACATAAAGATCGTACATTCTTTGTATGGGCTCTTCAAGATTGCTAAGCGGAGTAATACCATCATTTACAGTTCCTGTAATTGCGACGCGCTGCTCTTCGCCCATACTATTGATATAGCTAATTCGGATTTGAGGATTGACAATACCATGTGATATAATGCGATAATTGTAAAGGTTATCGACAGAAATGACATCTTCTGACTTTACCTCATTATTCTGGTTGTCCACCAATAATATTCCCTTAAATGGAGCTGGCAATTCAATATGAAGAGCGGGGTCTCCTTTATGAAGAATAGTAAAAGAAACGGTAGTGGCAACGGATGTATCCTTATCACGGATTATTTTCCATTTGTTAATTCCCGTCGCCAACGCCTGTATTCCATCCGCGCTTTCAATAAGTGCCTTACCATGGCTACTTACAAAATCTATGTTAGCAGAGTCTACACTTTCGTTGGAGTCGATGAAAGTCATATCGCCAACATTATAGAATTTCTCAATTAAGATATGCTGATCAGGGCATATCAATCTAAATTCTATCATTCCGAAGGGGAGAATTACCCCTCTGGTAATTTTGTGCCACTCATAATCGATTGGCTTCCGATAGGAAATAGTGTA
>DMYZ01000094.1 GCA_003483565.1 Prevotella sp. | reverse complement strand
GGGACGTTCGTCGGCAGCTTCAGATGGGAATAAGAGACAGGAATAAAACATTCTTGCAACAAAAACAATGACCCATCTTCTGTCCCAAGGCTGTGGTTCTGGCTTAAAGCAAGAACGGCAGGAATATCAGCTTGACGGATATTCGGCTTTAAAGGAAACGGTTCTGCTGTATGGGCAGGAAATCGGCTACCTCCCAGTGCAGGACTTGGAGTGATGACATCGTCATGAACGGAAAGGACAAACGGGAGGTGTCGGATGAACATACCGATACAGATGTACCGTTTCCGTTTGGGAGTATGGTGGGCAAAGCCTCCATAGAATGGCCTTAACCACTCTCCCGAAGCCTGTCCGTGTCCCTATGGACAGGTCAAAGAGGTATTTCGAGAATATTCACAGTGAAACCGTAAATATTCTCAAAATACTGCTTTGCAGGGCGGCCAGCATATTTTTTACAAGAAACATTAGATATTAATAACCACCTGTTTGAAAATTAGAATATTTTCTCTATATGATAAATATTCGAACAATTATTTAATCAAGGTACATATTCCGGACTATCACAGTTCATCCACTGCAAGTTGCCTAGTTTTGATAGAACAAAATATCCTTGAATTACTTCGTGATAGTATCGGCGAATCGGTACCGCCATACACAACACATGGTACCGATACAGCGCTATCGTCAACTTCGTTACAAAAAACATTATTTTTTAGGGAATGCATCAGTGATATGCATTGGTTGTACAGTTTCAATCTTATCATTGTTATAATAATAAGCTCCAGAAAGATCATAACGAGGACCTACAGTATAATAATCTTTACTACGATGAATATATTTTTCTCCTAAAGTGTAGTAAACCATTGAATATCCCATATCATTAAGATACTTATCAAGATAATCATGACGTATTGCTAATCCATATATTTGGTCCATTTCAAAATTGACGGCAACTTTTATTTCAGGATGAGATAGGTCACGTATGATACCGCGCTCAGCTGTATAAAGCCTAAGATGATCCATTAAAAGACAATTTGGCATTGCCGCTTCTCTTAACTTAATTTTATTTTCATCTAGGTCACCCCATTCTTCTTGTAGTTGAGATTCATATGACAGGATTATAGGAACAGGGCAGTTATATTCCTGCCAATTCAAATACTCTTCATCATCTTTTGTCCGTTTATATGTATCTGCCCATGGACATTCATTCCACAAATGGGCTATACTGCCATTTCTGTATTCTGGCATCCATCTACCATAAAAGTTCTGTTTTTTAGCCCAGTTATTATATGTTTCTAAATTTTCATTCTTCACAAATGCTGCATTGGAAAACAAGAAGAAATCTTTGACAAAATTTCCATATTTAATATTGTAACCATCATAACAAGATAAAACAACCCACTCTCTGTTATCACCTAAAAGCAAACGAGGATTATCTATTGGAGTATCTGCTTTTAGCCAATTCTCATTTGACATAGTATCAACATTTATAAAATTAGTTGTACTTAAACTTTCAGGTTTAATATCACTCTCTTTTGTAACCGATGGATCTATATGAGAATATTCACCAGTGTACCATGGATATGGAATTTTTGCTATATCCTTCATGTTTATCTTACCGTGGTAATATGTGCTATCCACCATCTTGAAATTATCACTCATCAATGCATCCAGTTGAAACAAAGCAAGCCATAAATATTTTTTACCAAATCTTTCAATCTTGTTGTTGTAACGTCCTTGAGAATAAATATTCTTGTCAAATTCTCCCAATTTGTCACTCCATCCTAACTTATATTTAGCAATATTCGCAATCATTGTTTGAATGTCTTTCAATAAAACTTCTTTAATCTTGCATTTCTCATCAATTGAAAAAAAGACATTACTGGTAGAACTGCTATTCGTTCTTAGTATATATCGCCTAAAGTCTGAAAAACCATAAAGAGTTTCATACATTCTTTTTGAGCCATTACTCTTACCAAAATATTCGTAATTACCCTCGATATTATGGTCTCTAATAAATTCGTACGGACTCTCTGATTTGAATGGTGGATTAGCTGCATTTCTGAACGTTTCTGTATTATTTAAATAATCGGCGAACTGGAAAATTAAGAGAGTCCATTGTCTGATTACTATATCATTAGGAGCTTTCCCCTCTCGATAAAAATGTTTAAGTATAACAGACGCACATTGATTTGTTAATTCTTTATCGCGTTTCCTTAAAAGGCATCCATAAATGGCGCAAGTAATAACTTGTATTACATAAGGATCATTACATTTGCTGAATTTCGTAACAGCAAACTCCACCAAATCATTGTTAGATTCAAATAATAATACTAATTTTCTTACAATAACAGATCGTATTGCAGGATGAGAAGATGTCGAAAGCCAACAAAGTAGAATAATAATTTTCTTATTATCTTCATTATTTGTTATACTTATATCAATGAACCTACCAAACGCATAGGGGGCTGAGTCAAGATAAAGTTCATTTACTTTAGAAGACCATATTTCATCCCTATCAGCAAGTTTCATCTTCAACAGAGTATCATGAACCTTATTAAAATATTCTATAGGAAGTTCTGAAAAGTAATCACGAAGCACATGCACGTCAACTATGCAATTTTCTTCAAGCCATTTTATTATTTCAGAATAATTAAGGCCATGATTCTTTAAACTCTCCAAGAACATTGGCATTAGATTACTAATATAAGCATACGGTTTGTTAAGAAGCTCTGGAGTCAGTTTCCAATCTGTAAGTAATGCTGATATAAATCGCCTATATGACTGGAGTTTGCTTAATTCAATTACTTTTTTAATTTTATCTTCATCTTTCATTTTTCCTCTGTCGAATACATCAGCCATGAGAAAATCTCCCATTTTTTGGAAACCAAACATAATAGAATCTCCGTTTTGACGGGTTTCAAGCAACAGATTTTCTCTCAAAGTCCAATAAAGTAAACTCTCTGACCATTTTCTGTTCCTACATATTTGGTCTGCATAATGGCGAGCTTTATCCCTCGGAATATCCTGGCAATTTTTGTAATAAAGCGAGTAGCTGGCAAGCTTGTCTAGATACTTATATGTGACATTTCGGTGAGGGTCTTCGTCTACTTTTACAGAGATTGTACTATTACGAAAATATATATATAAACGAAAAAGAATGGAATATGTAAGTTTATTATAAATATCACTAGGATAGTGTTCAAAGACCTGGCAGAATATAGATAAGAACAGAGGCTCATTGAATTCACTTTTGTGTTTTTTGATAAGTGTATTATCATAACTTATCTTGTAATGCTCGAAATATTTATCTATAGCAGAATTCACATTTCCATCAAAACCTGTTAATTTAATATGGTGCCACTTTGAGAAATCGACTTTCGACTCATTTATCCGAAAAGTGATAATAAATTTTATATTTTCAAAAAGATTATAATCGTTTTCAATTATATTTTTGGCTCTCTGCCAAAATGCATCATCTGCGCCTTCATTAATAGCATCAATAATAATGACAGTAATCTCATGACGGTCTTTCATTTTATGATTAAGTTCTATTAAAGTGTGGTCGCCTATATGCATCATTTCTTGAAGCTGTTTTTGGAATTCCTTGTCACCTGTAAATCTACTGCCAAAAAGCAGATAAACATTTTTATTTTTTGAAAGCCTTTCTGCTATTGCACACATATAGTGCGTTTTGCCATAACCGGCATTTGCCGTTATAACTATTCGTTTTTCTTTTGTCAAATTCCATTGATCTATCAATTTGCTTAATTGGGGATAATTAGTATTATAAAAGTTCTTAGCCTTAAAGTCTACACTTTGATCCTTACTGTCCCCACTTCGCATATAAATAGGAAGCTTATTATATTCGCCAATTTTATAATCAGTGTTCGTTTTTGCTTCTTCTCCATAAAGTTTTAGAGATTTCGTTTCTATATCTTTGAGTTTAGACTGTATTTCCTCTCTACGTTTATAACTACTGAATATATCTATTTCTTTATCAAAGTAGGAATTTGCTATATGCAGATCACGATTATATCGGATAGAAGCATACAAGACGGCATCGGCAACTTGTCTTTGGCTTGTCCCTCTTCCTAAAGGCGAGAAATCTTCATTTTGCCAATCTTTATTTACTGTAATTTGTTTCTTTTCAAGCAAAGGCGATAGTTTTTCGATAGATAAATAGCTAATTCCTTGATTCTGCTGTTTTAGTACAACTCCAACAACAGAGCCTTTCTCATTGATTACAGGAGAACCCGAAAAGCCTTTATATGTAGTGAAAGACAATGCATCTGACCTTACTACTGTTGTATCGTAATCTTGATTTTTTACATTTATCCTATTGCGTACATCAAGACTTATCAGATCAGAACAGTGGCCAAACTCCGTTGGATATCCAACTATGGCAAGCTTTGTCTCTTCATTGAAATTCGCAGATAATAAATTTAGGTAGGAATGATTTTTTAGATTGTTGCATTTAAGAAGAATAACATCTACATTATCACCCTCATCTGCAAGTAATATTGGTATACACAAAATTTGCTTACCTACATTTACAGTTATTTCCTCAGCATGTTTGCTTTCAATGTAGTCAACTATAATATGCCTAGCCGTTAACAAAATATCTGATGAAATGAAGAATGCTGTTCCTTGTGCGTTACCGCATTTTACTGATACTACAGAAGAACATATTTTAGATTTAATTTCAGCAGAAAAATTCATATTTTGTATTGTTTAAAATGGTAAATTTTAATTCGTTTTTTAAATCTTGTCTAGTTATTAATTCTTTAATAGCTGGACTTTCACGATTATAGTTGATTGTTCGGGATGAAATTTTATCTGACAATGGTGCTGTAATAATTCGTGCTAAAGTATTGATAGATGGAGAAGCATTTGTCTTCCCTGTTATGAAAAATTGCTTGCTATCAGCTATAGTAATTAGTTCATTGGAAGTGTTCTCTGCACTACCATGATGAGAGACTTTAATGACATCGAATAGAATCGGCTTTGGAATATCAGAATAGATATTGTTTAAAGAGATGCATACTTGTTCGGGTGTGGCATCTCCCATAAATAAAATTCTATGTTCTTCTTTTTCCCAAATAAATGCTATAGATGCCATATTAGTAGGAGTTATGGGATTTAAGGGCGTGTTTGCTAAAATTTTTAATGCTTCTTCACTAAGTTCTGTCGAACAGATTTTTTCCTCAATGTCATCAGACTGATTTGGAATAGAGCGTAATAATGCTTCATATATAGTTTCCTCTTCTTTATAGTCGTTTTTTTTCTGCTTGAACATCTTCTCCCAAAAAAGCTTTCGATATAAGTGGTCTATTGCTTCCAAAGCTTTTGTAGAAGGTGATAAGAATATTAGTTTTCCCATATCGTTACTAAGTTCAATTTGTTTGGATTTATTAGTAATGTATTCTTTTTGCCAAGCTTTATTCCATTGTTCATTGGCAAGGATAACTTCAGCAAGAATTTTAGCTTTCTCCTCGCTTATCTTGTATTCGAGCATATCGACAATAACAGGCAAATTACCTATCACTCTCTTAATATTTTCCTTCATTTTTTCGTCCAAATTTATGGCGTTATCAGAAATCCGTTGGTAGCAATTGTATAATATATGTCGAATCTTGAGTTTCTTTTTCTTTGTCAGCATACTGATTAAACCAACAATATGATCATTATCTATATG
>DMYZ01000091.1:1530-3208 GCA_003483565.1 Prevotella sp. | reverse complement strand
ACGTGAAGCATCAGCGATACTATCATCAATCAAGATTTAGTATAGTAGTCTATAATGTCTGCAGGATTTAAGATGATAGTATCGGCAAAGCGCTACCATCATGACACTTGAATCGGTACCGCCGTATCACTCCAATAGGTACCAGGTTACATTTCTGTTCTGCCAATTAAGTTTAACGGCTTGTTTTTGCAAAGGAAATTATATTTCTTAAGCAGGATATGAGCTATGAATATTTAATCTGGTATTGGTGCTAAATGTATATCTTCAGATGTAAATAATATAAGATGTCTATCAATCCATTCATAAAATATGGAGCTTGACGAATGGCATATAAAAAGATTTTCTTATCTTTGCATATATTTATTATTATATTATAATGTGCGTTTTTCCGTCTAATCAAGTATGATTAAAAATATCAAAATATCCGGATATAAATCAATTAAAGAATTGGATTTGGATTTATGCCCTATAAATATCTTGATCGGATCAAATGGTGTAGGGAAATCTAATTTTATATCTTTCTTTAAACTCGTAAATAATCTCTACGAGAAGAATCTGGAGCGCTATTCCTTGGAACAGGGTGTAGATCGCTTGATGTATTATGGCCAGAAACATACGGATACGATTCATGGATATTTGGATTTCGGCAGTAACCAATATGATTTTCGTCTTGGTGCTAATATGGAAGGGTTTTTATTCATAAAAGAAGAAACCAGCTTGTGTTCGACCCGGTCCGATAATTACACAAAATATAATGAGAAGGAAAGTTATGTGAAGGACTCTCTTTATGCACGCAATAAATATCTCAGCGAACAATTTGAAAGTTATAAGATCTATCATTTTCATGATACGGAAGCCAACTCAAAACTGCGCTCAACCTGCAGGATTGATGATAATCAGTTTTTGAAAGTCAATGGCTCTAACTTACCTGCTTTCTTGTATTATCTGCAGCAGAAGGCTCCGAAGGCATTGAAGCGCATCGAGTTGAACATAAGGAGTGTCATGCCTTATTTTGCCGGTTTCGTTCTTGAACCTCGCAAATTGAATCCCGAAGAGATACAATTGGCTTGGAAGGACCAGAACGATCTTGAAGAATTCTTTACTGCTATGGATTTGTCGGATGGAAGTTTACGATTTATCGCTTTGTCTGTATTACTGATGCAACCTGATTTGCCAAATACGATTATCATTGATGAACCTGAATTAGGGTTGCATCCGGTAGCTATTGCTAAGTTGGCGGGGCTGATTAAATCAGTTGCGGAACGGGGTTGTCAGATGATTGTATCTACTCAGTCTGTGGATCTGATTAATCATTTTGAACCCGAGAATGTCATTACTGTAGACCGAAAAGATGGACAGTCAGTTTTCTCACGATTAGACGGAACAGAATTAGGGCATTGGCTCGAAGATTATTCTTTAGGTGAACTATGGAGTAAAAGTGTGATTAAGGGACAACCATGAATATGAAAAGAATGATATTTGTCGTAGAAGGCGATACAGAACAGGCTTTTGTTGGGAATATCATAGTCCCTTATTTTTTTGAAAAGTTCCAATTTTCCAATGTCAGTTGCTATAAGATCAAACATTCCGGGGGTGGCATCTCTAAGTATTCCCATATCAGGAAGGATCTTGTAAATTCGATTAATGAGTCTGATTCCGTCGTAACTACGATGGCAGA
>DMYZ01000091.1:0-1406 GCA_003483565.1 Prevotella sp. | reverse complement strand
TATATTCAACTTCATGAGTTTGAGGCATTACTGTTTTCTTCAGAACAAGCCTATGACCAACTCTTTGAAGATAAAGAAGTTGATTTTAAGAGGTTAAGACAAGTAATGAAAACCTTTCCTAATCCAGAAGACATAAATAATGGTGAGTCCACGGCACCATCCAAAAGGCTGATGAATTTGATGAAAGGGTATAATAAAGTGGTTCATGGAGTACAGATCGCATCAGAGATTGGAATAGACACTCTGATAAAGAAATGTCCCCATTTTAGAAGTTGGATAGACCGATTATCAAATATATGAAATAGAATTAATACGCATCCTCGTGCCAATACCATACTATTGTCACGATTAAAAGAGGGTGTGTCAAAAGACTCATCCTCTTTTTTTTGTTTTTTATCCTCAGCTATCTTTGCCATTTACTGTCAGGCTGTGATTTTTCCATCGCACATGGCCGATTGCAGTATATTCTGCCTCAAACAAGCCAAGATAAGGCTTTTTATGCGATAAAAGAAGGAAGACAGGCCTTTTAATCCTGTTTTTCTTATCCTTGCACACATTTTCTTAAGATTGAAGGCTATGGCAAAAAAGGCAAAGTCCATCGTAACCTTGTCTTTTCCAAAATGTCTGAAACGTTTGTATGCCATATCATATTTCATCTGCCCGAAAACAGCCTCGGGTTCGATGCACCTTCTGCCCCTCTGCCTGATTCCCTCTTCGGAAGTAAGCCTTTCCCTGGCTTTGCACTTGTACCCGTTGAGCCTGTAGTTCACCTCTATAGTACGGTTACCCTTTGCCTTGAAGCACCGGCATCGGAGCGGACATCCCTCGCACCTCTGTGCCCTGTATCTTGCACTTTGAGTAACATACCCGCTTGCCGTCCTGCCCATCCTTGTACCAATGCGCCTCAGGTGCTGCCCCATGGGACAGACGTAATAGTCTTATCCTTATTATAGTAGAAACTCTCCTGACGGAAAGGGTCCTGAACATAGCGCGGACGCTGCTCAATGTGGAAGCGGTTGTACTTGACGAAGGCCTCCATATCGTTCTCCTCCATGAACCGGTAATTCTCTTCCGAGCCATAGCCTGAATCTGCTACTTCCTTGAGCGGAAAATGGCAGTAACGCTTCATGAAGGAGTTGCAGAACGGAATGAAGGTCAGCGTATCAGTGGGATTGGGGAAGAGGGCGAAGTCCGTGATGAACTGGTTCTCCGTTCCGATCTGCAGGTTGTATCCGGGCTTGGTCTGCCCGTTGTTCATCGCGTCCTCCTTCATCCGCATGAACGTGGCATCATGGTCTGTCTTGGAATAAGAGTTGCGGCCACCCAGCATCTCTAGGTGGCGGTCATATCCACGCAACTTGTCCCGGTGGGCCCTGCGCTGCCGCACCTGCCCTGCCTCCTCCCGC
>DMYZ01000299.1:2726-5505 GCA_003483565.1 Prevotella sp. | reverse complement strand
TTCATTGTATACCCATCATATAATTTCAGTCCCAAACTCGTTCCCAGCCACATCAATCCGTCATGATCAAAGAAGATGCTTCCATAATTGTCAGAAAGAGAGGTTGAGATAGTTGTAAAAATATGATAAGGCACGTTCTGTGCTGCACATAGTTCACTGGCAACGAGCAGGAACAGGATAGATATATATTTTTTCATATCATGAAAATTCGGGGCAAATATAGCAACAAAAAGCTACACAAACAAATGATTTCACAATTTGTGCTCCATAAATAACAAATAAGGGACTCCTTTTCCTGCCCGATCAACTACCTTTGTCACCGCGCAGAGAAGCATCACACGCCTGTATGTTCTTGACATGACAGGAACGCTTTAATACAATCAATACGTGGAATAAACTTAAACCAAGACAAGAAATAAACTTGCGAACTAAAAACTCTTAATTAATTTATATCCGTATGCTTAATAGTTATAAAAATACTGAGGAGTTGAGTAGCTATGCCATTATCAAAGCCAAAGATACTCACACCAGTTTTATCATTTATCCCAGACATACTCGAGGCTGGGGGCAATTTCTTTCTGCAAAATCGCAAAAGAGAATACTCCCGATTCCAAGGGGAAACAAGTATAATCCCCCTGATCATACGAACAACGTAAACCCTGTTACGGTCAAGGTCTCTGGAATACAAGACTACATTTATTAAATAACATGAAATTCAAGATTTAACAGAAATGAAAAAATACTTATTCCTAATAACAGTATGTCTTTGTGCTCTCAGTGCAAAAGCGCAGAACATGAAGATTACCGGAAAAGTAAGTGCCGCTTCTGACAAAGAGCCGCTTATAGGTGTTACCATTCGAGTATCCGGTGAACCCGGCGGCACAGTCACAGACATAGACGGCAACTACACCATCAATGCAGATAAAGATGCCACGCTCACCTTTTCCATGATCGGTTTCAAGACAGAAACCGTCAAAGTTGGAGAACGTAAGGTAGTTAACGTGATCTTGTCCGATGCTTCCTCCGATTTAAATGAAGTAGTTGTCATCGGCTATGGTTCTGTAAAGAAAGGAGACCTGACCAGCAGTATTTCAGCGGTAAAAGGTTCTGATCTGAAATTAAATACTGGAAATGCCATGAATGCCCTACAGGGCAAAATCAATGGTGTGCAGATTTCAAGTACAGGAAGTCCCGGTGCTAATCCACGGGTCATAATACGAGGAGTCTCAACCATTAACGGTTCAGATCCACTATATGTAGTTGACGGAATGCCAGTAGGCACAAGCATCAATTTTTTGAATGACAATGACATTGAGAGTATTCAAGTTCTGAAAGATGCTTCAGCTGCTGCCATTTATGGAACAAGAGGATCCAATGGAGTCATCCTGATCACCACAAAACAAGGTAAAAAGGGAGCTACAAAATTTACCTTTTCTGCCTCAGCAGGTCTCCAGACCTTAAAAAATCCAAATATGGCCAAGGCTTCTGAATATGAAAAGGTATTTAAAGCAAGATATACCAATGACGGAAATACACCAGTATGGAACAGCAAGGATAATATAACAGATGCCGAGGGTACTAACTGGTGGAATAAGAGTATCCGAAAAACGGCCTTGGTACAAAATTATAATCTGGGATTTTCCGGAGGTAATGATAAATTACTTTATGCTGTAAGCATCGGATATTTCGGCCAGGATTCTCAATACAAAGGAGCTGGTAACTGGCAGAAACTAACCGCCAGACTAAATCTAGACTACATCTTTAACCGCTATGTAAAAGTAGGTATGGACTTTTCTCCAAAGTATGAAACTTGGAAGGATACCCCCAACTTGATGTCTAATATCATGGCAATGGATCCGACTACTTCCATCATGCGCCCAAAAGACGAATGGACAGATAACAAATATAGTAACTATGCCCGTTCCAACAACAACCAAGTTTGGAATCCTGTAGCACAATTAGCACGTCAGGATTCGCATAGTGATGAATATGGACTGCTTGCTACTCCTTATATCCAAGTACAACCCTTCGATGGATTGACTTTACGTTCACAATTTGGTGTAAATGCAAGATTCCGTCTTTCTGATAGTTTTACGCCCGCATTTTTCATTGATAATCTTGAGAAACAAGACTACAGTACAGCAAGCAGGACGATGAGCAACTGGGTAGACTGGAACTGGACAAATACCGCCACCTATATGAAAACATTCCATCAGAAACATAATCTAAATGTGATGGGTGGATATACGATGGAGCGTTTTCAGAATTATTGGTTAACAGGATCCAGAGATAATACGCCGAATAATGATGATAATCTCAGATATGTCAGTTCTGGGACACAAAATCAGCAGGCATCAGGTTTGAATTCCTATCAAACTTTGCTATCCTATCTGGGCCGGGTGATGTATAATTATGACAACCGTTACTACCTTACCGCATCTGTCCGTGTTGATGGCTCTTCCAAGTTTGTCAAGGGACATAAATATGCCACATTTCCAGCTGCTTCTGTTGCATGGCGCATAAGCGGTGAAAAATTCATGCAAAACCAGCATATCTTTGACAATTTAAAACTCCGTGCTGGCTGGGGAAAAGTTGGGAACCAATCTATTGCCGATGCAGCGTACGAATCTTATGTTGACGGAGGAGCTGATTATGTTTTAGGCTCTGGGGCAACTCGTCAAATTGGAACAGCAATCGCAAATGTCGGAAATTCGAATTTACAATGGGAGACCGTCGAAGATTATGACTTAGGACTCGATATGGGGTTCTTAAATAACCG
>DMYZ01000299.1:763-2615 GCA_003483565.1 Prevotella sp. | reverse complement strand
GAACCACTCTATACAGGTTCATGGAATGGTGATTATATTATACGAAATGACGAATATGCTGAGATCAGTCGTTTCTACGGTTATGTCGTTGACGGTATTTTTCAGACCCAAAAACAAGTGGATTCTTATGTAGGAAAAGATGGAACGAAACTGCAGCCAAACGCAAAACCAGGAGATTTCATCTATAAAGATCTCAATGGTGATGGAGTTATTAATGATAAGGATAAAACCTACATTGGTAACGCATTCCCAGATTTGACCATGGGAATCAATGGAAACGTTTCCTACAAGAATTTTGATCTGTCAGTAAGTTTCTATGGTACATTCGGAAATGATATTTACAACACGACGAAATCTTACTATTCTGGCGTGAATGGTTCCAATGTCTATGCAGGAACCTATAACAAATGTTGGCATGGAGAAGGGACGAGTAATACTTATCCACGATTGTCTGTAAATGATGCCAACATGAATTATAAAAGAGTATCAACATTTTTTGTAGAAAATGGTTCTTACCTACGTTGTAAATTATTCCAGATAGGCTATACCTTACCAAGAAGCTGGATAAGGAACACGACAATGCGTTTATCCTTCTCTGCACAGAATTTATTTACAATTACAGGCTATTCAGGAATGGATCCAGAATCAGCTTCACTGGGTAATAGTGTTACAGAGGCCGGTATTGATTATAATGGTTACCCCAACCCTAGAACATTTTTATTCGGACTTAATATTAACTTCTAATCTTTTAAGGGATAAGACTTATGAAAAAATATATAATCGGTATTGCTCTTTGTTTGAGTGGTATGCTCTATTCTTCATGTTCAGACTTTTTAGACCAGCCAGTTATTGGGAAGCAAGATCTTAATACATATTTCCAAAATGCAGATGAATGTGAAAAGGAATTGAATGGATGTTATCAATCTATTTTATGGAACGGAGGATGGTGGCAAATCCAGAAATTCATCTTGGCCGGAGATATGTGCACTGATGATATGTGGATGGGCAATACGACACAAGACGCCGGTGATTATCGTGACCTGGTCTTTTATACAGGAAACACGACGAATGCCAGTAATGATTGTCAGAACTTCTGGCAATATCGTTACAAAGGCATTCTGAGATGCAATCTCTGCATTGATGACATCCCAGAGGCTTCAATCAGTGATGACAGTTTGAAAAACAGGTTAGTATCAGAAGCAAAATTTATTCGTGCTTATCTATATTTTGACCTTGCTAGAAATTTCGGTGGTGTACCCATCATGTTACATCTGGAAATGCCGACAGATGTCAAAGGCATCACCCGCGCATCACAGTCAGAAGTTTATGCCCAAGCAGAAAAAGATCTACAGGAAGCTATCCCTTATCTGCCCTTAAGAAGTGCACAAAGTAGTTCCGATCTAGGGCGTGCGACGAAGGGAGCAGCAGAAGGTTTATTAGCCAAAATATATTTGTATGACGACAAATATCAACAAGCCGAGACTTATTTAAAAGATGTCATCAACAGTGGAGAGTATGCCCTCCTGCCTGATTTTGGAGAAGTATGGGATGTCAAATATAATAATAGCATAGAATCACTTTTCGAAGTACAAACCAACAGTGATATAACTTATGATTTAGGGCTACACCTCCCTGTCATTTGCGGCTCACGCGATGATTCAGGATGGTCATGGGGACTTCCGACAAGCAACCTGGAAAAGGCTTTTATTGATGCCGGTGATTCCATTCGATTGAAATGGACAATAATCAAGGATAGCGCTACTGTTGTTCCAGGAGATCCAACATGGAATGCATCCAATCCTTACAGGGTGAAACCTGATGAACATAAATCCGCACGTTGTAGCCGTAAGAT
>DMYZ01000299.1:0-548 GCA_003483565.1 Prevotella sp. | reverse complement strand
CGTGATGCCATCCGTTTGGAGCGTCGGCTGGAACTCGCTCTGGAAGACAATCGCCTTTATGATTTACGCCGATGGAAAGATGACAATGGTAATCCTTTAATTGAAGATGTAATGGGATCGAATGGTTCTTTTGTCAAATATAATCTAGAAACCTCTACTGATAAGTATGAAAAGACTAACCAGAAGGAGAACAGCAATGAAGGTAGCGCATTTACTGCACCAAGAGATTTGCTTTTCCCGATACCTATTTCAGAAGTAACCCTTTCTGGAGGTAGTATTAAGCAGAATCCAGGATATTAATTAGTTTTTTTAAGTGTAAAAAGATTGTTTAATAATAGAGGTCAACCCACAGGCTGGCCTCAATAGTTTCAATTCAGTAAAAGATTTCTATACATGATAAGATATAACTTTATTGTAATTCTTACGGGATTTTGTATTCTCCCTTTCGTTAGCTCTAAGGCCTTTTCTAAAACCAGCTCACAAGTAAGCTATCAGATTGAGGTAAATCAGCCCCGTCAGACTATTGACCATTTCGGAGCTTCCGACGC
>DMYZ01000228.1 GCA_003483565.1 Prevotella sp. | reverse complement strand
GAAGTGTATAAAGGACCGTCGCAGGACCGTTTCATTGAACCACTGCCTTCATACATTCTATATTCCCTGATGATGGCCGCATAGTCCGGTTTGTTTCTTTTTTCTTCCATTGTGTGATAAAATATTATTTCACACACAAAGGTATAACTTGGTTTTTACGACGCATGACGGAGAAATGGACGCTTACATAAAGTATGCCATGTTCAATACTGGTTTCTTTTTCCATATATGCAATAGAGATAAAAAATAACAATGGGATAAGTAGGAAACCAATATGATGTGTAACATCTTTGTGATATATTGACCAATATCCTCCTTTACAAAAGAAGAACATACTACTAAATCCAAACTCTGGTATTGATTTCAATAGCAATTGGCAAAACAATGTAATAATCTGGAAGATTCTCAACTTTTTAATGCGTAATAGGACCTTAGAACTGACAAAACCAACACCATCAAATCTCGTATATACCAAAATGAATATAGAAAAGGACAATCACCTCCTGGGTTTACCCAATAGACACCCGAAAAGAATAGTAGCGAAAGAACTTGTTTATGAATATTCGGAAAACGGATGACAAGCAAGCAAGGAAGATGCTTCAGTGGTTATTCCAGGAGACTCAGCGTATTTCACAATAAAAATGGTATTAACAGTGTATATATTCGTATTTACCTTTACAAATTTGCCACTGCCATTTCACAATATTATTATAAAAAGATAACCGGATATGACAAAGAATACGGGGACTACAGAACGAGATCATGCTTCTTGAATAAAGTCGATTACTTGCCTATACAAAAGTGCAAACTCTGTTTTATAAGTATTTCCTTGCAAAGTATATATTACTACCATGCAGTTTAGAGAATACCTTAGTAAATTGAAAGTATCAATTGTCCCCGCGATTATTATATCTGTAGTTCATTTAGTTTTTTTTCGTCCTATACTGATTATTATATCCACAGGAGATTTTACTTATTACCTCTTACTTGATATTATTTTCTACCTATACTTATTACTTATACAAGTGTTTCTTCACGTAATCCACATTATCTGAATCGTAGATCTTCCAACCATGTGCACCTCCCTCACTAAAGGTGAAGGGCATTACAAAACCATTCAACTCTTTTAGAGCTGCCTCTAATTCCTTCTTCCTTGTCGGTTCGCAGATAAACATGATGAAGCCTCCACCACCAGCGCCAGAGACTTTTCCTGCCTTGGCACCATGAGCCAATGCTGTTGACATAGCCTCTTCAATCTGAGGATTAGTGATGTGGTTCGCCATCTTCTTTTTATATTCCCATCCATTACGAATAATGTCAGCGAAAGAATTGATGTCACCTTTGAGAATGGCCAGTTTCATATCCTTGGCGCTCTGCTTGATCTTATGCATCGCCTTTACGGCATCATTCTCGCCTTCAGAAGTACTTTTCTTCTGTTCATCAATGATGGAAGCGCTGCTACGTGACTTACCTGTAAAGTATAGCAACATCGAGGCTTCGAGTTCATCTTTTACCCACTGCTTCACCTTCAATGGATTCACGATAACCATATCGTCCTTCAAGAACTCCATGTAGTTGAACCCACCAAAAGCAGTAGCATATTGGTCCTGTTTACCACCTGCCAAGCCAAGGTCCTTACGCTCTATCTCATAAGCCAGCCTGGCCAGTTCATAATCACCAAGCGGCAATCCAAGCCATTCAATGAATGCTTTGAGAATAGTAACCACCATCGTTGACGACGTTCCGAGTCCTGAACCTGCCGGTGCGTCGTTATAGGTTGTTATCTTGAAGGAAAGTGGTTCAAGGTCATAATCGTTTACAATTCTGTTATACACACCCTTAATGAGAATCGCATTTCCATCTATAGGCAGAGCTTTCTGAGATGGAAATGTCTCCACATAGTTGTTTGAATCATAAGCGTGAATGCTTATGGTGTTATCACTTGTCTCCTCTATAGTACAGTATGCATATAGGTTGATGGTTGCATTAAGTACCAAACCACCATACATGTCACTGTAAGGAGAAACGTCACTTCCGCCACCGGCAAGACCAAGTCGTAGCGGTGCTTTACTTCGAATAATATTCATAGTAATTAAAATATTATATTTACCTATTTGTTATTCGTTATCATAAGTTTCTTGGCAAAATTCCCATATACAATTTCATATATAAGATTGCTAGATTTTAAAATTTTTCCTATACCTATTGCTGTATATGATATTAACAAAGCTATCAAAAGTGTAATAATAAATTCTAACAAGTAATTCTGACTTGTCATTACCCACGTCTTTAATATTTTAACATCACAAATATGAAGTAAAAAATAATGAAAAATATAGATATCAAGAGAATTCATACCTAATAAACTCAATATATTTTGAGAAAAAGAATATCTTGATTCAATTATTTCCCCCTTCTTAAATAAATAAAATAAGGAGATAATGACAGATAAAGCTATTACCTTTTTAAGGATATTCACTTCGTTTTGAGACAAATTACAAACAAGATACAATGTCATGCTAAGAATTGAGACTATAATTGCAATGGAATAAACAATATTGTATTTGTATAAGGAATTATACCATTGATATCTTCGTGATAAGAACCCCAAAAAGAACCAAGGCCATAACATAGCTGTTTGGTATAAGCTAAGCAAATTTCCAACATTAATTAATTGGAATAGTTTTTTTTATTAGATATAATCCAACATAGATCACAGCACCATAAAGTGATAAAATCACTTCTTCCTTTTTTTTTCTTAGAATTTGATATGTATCTAGCTGGTACTAATAGCATATACATGAAACCTAAACTAATTAAATACCAAAATCCCATCTTCATGTTGTCAAAAAAGAACAAAAGCACCCCACCCATTATTAACGAATAGATAGAACCTATAATAATAAAAGGCATCCAAAATTGGCATAGTTTACATACACATTTACGAGCTGATGGTATTTCTTTTATAACAAATCCACTAAGAAGCATAAACAAAGGCATATGAAAAGCATAAATTGCCTTTTGAAGTGGGCCTGCACTATCAAAATTCCATTTTAGAACATGGCCTATTACAACCAATAGAATTGCAAGGCCTTTCAATTTATCTATATATGCTATCCTCAATTTTTTAGTATTTTACAGATTAGTTTTACGCAAAATTAATGGAATAAGATTATTCGCATAATCATTAATTGTATGAGTATTAGAAAATTCTATCATGTTATTGTGGTAAAATTCATAATTCTCAATAGTTTCTTTCATTGCCTCATAAAGACTGTTCACATCCCGAGGACAATAAGTTGTACCCAAATTATTATTTTTTATTTCATCTGCGAAAGAAGCATTATTACTACAGATTATTGGCATCCCTGTTGCAATAGCATCCATGTAACTTGTATTGCCTATAGGCCCCATTAATCTATTTGTAGAGTCCAAAGGTACTACCATCACTTTGCATTTATTAATATACGGAAGAACTTTCAAGTCATTTGGATGTTTCTGACAGAAAAATTCAATATCAGCGTTATTAGCTTTGTATTGATCTCTTTGACTCTCATTACATACCATAACACCACTTGCGTGAGCCATTCTTAATGCAGCAACAAATGTATCATGATCTCTGCCTGTTTTTCCATTATCCATAAAATCTCTACTTTTTACAATTTGATAATTAGAATTACTAATGTACCATGATTTATCTGGATACCAATAATTAGCTACCATTATACGGTTATCACTAACATCCTTTTGAGCTTCTGCCAATAGTCGATCTGAGAAAAATACAGAAACATTTGATCTACCATACTTCATTATCTTTGTAAAAGGAGGATGATGGTAAATTGAAATAAGATTTGAATGAAGTAGGTGATATTTATTTAGCACTGAAAAATATTTTGATACGACGTTTAAACTGTCATAAATAACATCATATCGCCAGCTTTTCAAGTAAATTTTAATTATATCTTTTGGAGAGTTGACATTGAAAAAATCAACTTGCCCACCCCCGAACTCTTTTTTTATAGTGGCAAAAGTACCATCAACTGCATATTTTTCAATCATTTGATGGATGCCAAAAAGATGATGAGAAGGCATAAGCCCTTTTGAGACTTTTATCCATGCAGGATAATTACTTAAAAATAATATTCTCACAACAAAAATCTTTATAAATTTAAGAACATATTATGCACCTAGAAATCTTCTATATTCACTATCTACAAATTCTTCCATAGACTCAAGATAATTTTTGTCCTGATTCTTGATGGCTTCAATAGCTTGCGTAGAGTTCCATAATGTTTCCAGGAAGTGTACCCAATCAGTAGGCTTGTCAGAAACAAATAGCGGAGCATGGTCTTTGTCATATATGCCTTCCATACTATGTGGATGAACCATCGTTACCTTGTCATAACTGATAGCCTCAAATGTTTTAATTTTCAAACCAGTCCCTTGATAACACGGATTAATACAAACGTCAGCCTGAGCATAGAATGCTGCTGGACTATCTACGTAACCTTGCACTTCTACGCCATCATAATTTTTCAACTCAGGCATTGCCTTGCAGATACTTCCGCCAATGAGCAGTCGCACATCAGCAAATTTCTTCCTGATAGCAGGAAACACTTCTTTTAAAAACCATCGAATTCCATTTTGATTAAAGCCATTGCCACCTGACAGAAAGACTATATCGTGATTGCCAGCTATTGGCTGCGGAGTGTAGTCAAATTTTCCAAAGAAGTTATAAACCTTGCTCTTGGGAGACAACATTTGGAAATAGTCGGCCTCAACCGTCTGTAGGGCAAAGATATATGGGCAACGTTGCATCGCTTTAGCCTCAGTGTCAGCAGTAATGCAGAGGGTAGGTTCACCAATTTTGATGTCTTTGTAGGCTATTAAGTCATGTGTGGCAATAGCTTTTTTGGGAATTTTGACTTGTGTAAAGAGTTTTGAAAGGTAGTAGTAGTTAATAATGCAGATGTCAAAATGATACTTGTCATCGAGACTGTTCACCATCTTTCCCAATCCCCATGGATAGTTGTCATCAACATGATAATGACTATGGCAAAAGAGTTCACGGTATCTCTTGTTGATATTGAAAAGAAGTTTTTGAAACTTCGTTACTTTTAACAGGTGGAAATTATCGCCCCAATAGGCCTTAGTTTCATTCAATTCCCTATCATATTGCTCTTTGGAAGACTTCAATCCTCTTTCTTCTATATATAAGAAGTGAACCTCACATCCCATGCGTTTTAGCGTCTCCGCCTGTGCTAAAATCCACTGACGGTTGCCCGCATCTGTCGGATGTGTAGGACATTTAGATACAATCAAAACTTTCATTTTATCTTAAATTATAATCAAAAATTGTTTTATATGGCACGCATGCGTCTTTGAAAAAATATCCATTCCAATTTGATGGAAGTTTATATATATAATACGATAGGAAGAAAAATATAGCAAGACATGAAATTAAATGATTCTTAGATTTAGCAAAATACAATACTGACTTTAATAAAAGTATACATTGAACAGGGAAAAAATTAGTTGATAAACGTGCCAAATCGCCCATACCGTTTGAAAAAATCATAAAAATTGCATTATATATCATCACACTATTTAAGAGAACATTATACCAATTGTTACTGAATAATTTTTCTTTCTTACGTATGTATAAGTAGATACATAAGAAGAAATAATTGAGAACCCATCCGAAATATGATGCTCCTGCAAATCCTTCTGTCTCGACTTGGCTAAACTTATATGCTTTTTCCGCAATACTTCCTCCAAAAGATAATGAAAGAATTGTAAACCAATCCTGCAATTTATAAGAGGCAATAGCAATAATCGGATATAAGATAAGCAACCATAAACTTTTCAATCTTACTTTTCCTAACCAATAGCATGGAAGTAATACAATAGATTTGTTATGGATGATTGAAGCAAAAAAGATAACTATTAAGAAAGGTATTAACTTTTGCTCTTTGATGAATTTCCAGCACCAGTAAGAAATCCCTACGCTAAAACCAGCTCTTACAGGGAAGTAATTAGCAACAGCTACCATTAAAAAACAGTAACAAAAAAGTGGATTCTTTGGGAAGAAATAATTGCAAAATTTATAATAGGTAAATTGTATAAAGCCAACAACAATAAGGTTATAAATATAAAATTTACCAAAAATAGTTTTTATTAAAACATTGAAGAATACGAAACCAGGTTCCAAAGTTTCTTCTCCATTACCATACCTATCGTAGTTAAAAATATTACTCCAACTAGAAAATACGAAATGGTCATAATATTGATCCCAGTCTCCTCCAATACGCCATCGTAATCCTCCAAATAACGTAAAAAATATGCACCATCCTATAATTATACTTTTTTTTACTTTTAAAGGAGCTAACTCGAATATCAAAGTTAGAAAAACCAATACATGAATTATAATATATATTTCCATACTAACAAATATTTATTGTGCAATAAACAGATTATTAACTAAGAAAAAGATATAACAATCTTAAAATGTCATTTTTAATGAAACATATAGACATAATCATTATCACTATCTAATTCTTGTGTTGCCATTCTCATTCCGACATGTATTCTGTCAATCACTACAATTGTACATCATATCTTTAATAATAAAAGCATCAGTGGGGAATCTTATTTGAATGTATTTCGGATTAGACCAGCTAATATTCCCCTACTTTCTACTTTTTAATAGGCCTTTGCCCTCCGTCTTGTAAAGGAAGAGCTGCTGTCATAAATTGTATGAATTAAGTCGACAACAGCGTTACCTAAGCTTTAAGGATTTAAGCAATACGTCACTTTTGGCCGCTTACCTTTTTTTGACTAATATAATAATAAACCAAATATTTTTGACTTTATCCACAATTCTTTAGTATTCGTTATTCACTAATGGGATATGATGCCTATAATATCTTATCAACTGTCTCAGATAAGCTATAATTTTATAACGTTTAGGAACATTATTTATCTCAAGCCAGCCCTCAATCCAGCCTATATTTGTGGGCAAGTCCTTAAGCAGACAGTTACGCTTACGAAATGAAGCCGTCATATTAAGTATCTGTTTGTCTTCTTCAACATCATCATCCCAAATTGTTCCAACGAACATCGCTTCTTCCATTCTTGGATTAAGCAGCATTCTTAATAGTCGCTTGAAGCCGTAATTAAACGTTGAATGTTGTATATTTGATTGATAATCTTCTATAAATTTCAGAGCATACTTTTGTACAGATGCTATCTTGTCAAAATCCGAAACCTCTTTACGTGGTTGCTCACAAATACCAATAATCTTTCCATCAACACCTTTATCCAATCTTAAAGCTGTTCCTTGAGGCTCAAATAAAAGGTGCTCAAATATAAGGGATAGGCTGATAAACTTATTTGTAGCAAAGCTTGGTTTCATATGAACGTTTATCCACCCAACACTTCGATCTTGAAGTAAAGATATGCACTTTTTGCTTCGTATAAATTGTAGCCCGTATATTCCGGAGGACTTCCCCTCAGATTTCAAATATTCTTCTATCAAAGACTGGCCGCTTCCATTAATACTATTGTTAACTAGACCAACCTTTTGCTTTGTAACTCCTAATACCTCAAGATAGCTCAACAACATCTTATGTTGCTTTTCTATAGTCTCTTTCTGTAGGTCAATGGCGAAATTGATAATTTTTTTCTCTCTGAATGATATGTCTTTTATCTTAACTCTGTCATGAATATTAGTGTTAGGGTATCTCTTATGGATCTTCGATGCAAAGGACTTCAAATCTTCTACCCCTAGATATTTGAAAATGTCTCTCCACTCTAATGTAATTCGTCCAGGGATTGAGCGAATGAACTTTTCAACTCTGTCACCATTAAATAATGATGGCAGGCGCAAGATGTTCTTGTTAAGCCTGACATACTCTATTGTGTTACGTTCCTCAGGGAACATCTTAGAATAACATTCCATGATTAGCCATCCCTCACGAGCAACAAACAATAGGCGATCTAATCCAATAGATACCCTCAATTGGTGAACCCATTGACAAAACTCCCAAAGGATAGGACCTATTATAGTATATCCCAAGACGACCTCTGGTGAATCAGCATATGATTGAATACCTCTTCTTAACAGTTCACATAAATGTTCGCTATATATATTCTTTGCATCTTTCTCTTTCCAATACGGTATCGGAACTATTTTATCTTGAGCTCTTTCCATTGCTGTTATACCCAATCTTTTGGGCTGTTTGATATCGTTATTGGCGTCGTCACCAAAATGGATAAGCTCAGTAGGCTTTATCCCAAGTCGTTTTAATACAATCTTATATAATTCACCAGATCGTTTAGTTACCCTTTCTTCACCGGAAATAAACAATGCATCGTATTCAACACCTATCTTTTCAAGTATATTGGCAATAATGCTTCTCGGAAGGTACATATCAGTAATGATAATAATGTTCTTACCTTCATGTTTGCATTCTCGAAGAAAATCAACCATTATCTTGTTCGAAACACAATTGTCGATTTCGGATAGTTCTTCTATATTTTGCAGTTCTTTTTTTATACTATTGTTGTAATGAAGTTGATTATAGATATCATTTATGGTTACTTCCTTCCCATTAGCCAAATGTCTTGCTTCACGCTCTGCTTCAATTCGTTCTTTCTTAAAGCAGCGTATATGATTTTGATGTCTTTTATTATAAAGAGATTCTACCATTTCAAACAAGTCACTATAATGACTAAATGTTCGGAAAATGAGCGTGTCGAAAACATCGAAAGAAACATACTTATACGAAGTGACACTTGCTAAAAGATTTTGTATTTGATTAACCATCTGTCAATAGCTTCTAAGTATTAATCATTACGCAATACGTTATAAATTGTGTGTACGTTTATCATTAGTCGATACGTATATTGAATATAAGAGTATAGCATACTGTAATAGGATTTGAAATCAGTAAAAAAGTAATAATACATCATCAAATTCGCAAAAAAAACCTTCTTCTTACTCTCTCCAAATCCCGCCACAATATATTTCCTATGATATTAAAAATATTGTTGGAAAATGGAACTATCAAATATATTTCTTTATTTTAGAGCTAATTGCAAAATAACTATACTTAAAAAAATCCACAATGGACATATGGAATTCATCCATAACCCACTTTGGCCAACGCCAATTAGAATAGGCAAGTTGAACAATGAATTGAACAAACACAACCCCGATAAGACCGAAATTTGTGAATTGAAGTTCTAAAATTGTAAATCCCAAAATGAATAATCCTGAAAGAATGCTGGGCTTTACAAAGGGAACTTTGTTGCCAGTAACTATAAGTGTCGCAAAATCCGAATGATTACCTTCTAATGTTATTGCTAATAGATATAAAGCGCACACTCCTATACTTGGTAGTTGCGTTTTAGATCCAATCAGCTGTAGTACTGGCGGAGCGCCAAACAGAATAACGATTGAACCTATTATCATCATAATCCAGTAAACGCCAATTGTCAACCCCATCAGCATTTTGAACTCTTCATCTTGTTTAGTTACACGAAGATTGGAAAAACGTGGGGAATATGTAGCAAACATTATTTGAGCCACACCACTCAAAACAGTAGTTAACTGAATCAACAATCCATATGAACCAACAACTGCCAAAGGAAGGTAAAAGCCGATAATAAACATCGCGCTTTTATTGATAGCATAAGAGCCAACAAAGTTAATACCTAGTTTCTTTGCATTATACCATATGACATCAAACATTTCACTAACTTCCTGTTTTATTATATTCTTATCAAGAATGGAAACTAACTCTTCAGTGAAGTAAACATGGTAGCTATAATATCTAGAAACAAATGGAGATATAAAATTTGCAATGATAATGGAAAACAGCCCAAAATGAAGTAAGAGTAAAGGAATACAGATTATCAAATACGCACTTTTTGAATAGATTGCTGCCTTATTAGCTTCTGCTATTTTACCACTTCCTGTCAGTAGACTATTATAGTAACTAAAATAAATATTAAAATAAGAGGTCAAACAGAAAAGAAGCCAAATTGGCAAGACATTATTTACATTAGTAAAGCCTTTTGTAACGTAATAGATATATCCTGTGCCAGCTGTAAGCATAAGAGCAACACTAAAAATAGACAATCGTTGATAAACTGTACGAGCTGTCTTAAGCAGTATCGAAAGCAAATGATAATCGATACTTTTATTATCACTATACTCAACACCTTCCTTTAATAGGCGTCTGGCTCCACTATTCACATAAGTAAAGTTTCTACCAAATTGTGGGGAAAATCCGAAATCAAGCAAACCAATAATGGAGCTGATTGTCATCATAAGGTAGTTCATACCCACCTCTTCTGGAGTTAGCAGATGCAACACCAAAGGAAGTGTAATGAATCCCGTACCAATCTGGAAAAATTTGGCAACATAGCTCCAAGCTACATCTTTCTTTGTTATATTTATATTGCTCATCTATAACCTATTTAGAAATATCTTGAAAATATATTCCAGATATCTTGATTATTGACGGATTTAGACCTACTTTTTTCATTTCATTATTGACAAGATCTAAAATAGGATCAAAGTAAACGTCCAATTGTTGCTTATCGCCTTTAAACAGAGTGCTTTTGAGTACCCACATTTCCTGCTAAGCTAAACAAAATTTAAGTCTCTATAATCAATTACGAGTTGTCCAGGCAGCATCTGAGCGTAGTCACGACATCCCTCAGAGAACTTCTTGAAGAAGCTCTGAAGATATTTCAATACCTTCACACCCATCATCCTGCAAGTCTGGATAATGGTATGATAGGTAGCCGCGCAATCAATGCCCTCCTCACTTCCGAAGGTCATTGTATTCTTTCTGTCTACAGTAAACGGTCGCACATTTCTCTCGGCAATGTTATTGTCGATACTGTACTCTCCATCTTCTCTGTATTTCATGAGACCACACCAATTTAGAAAATTGCGACAGCCCCATCTTTGGTGAGGTTCTTGCTGTCACGCCTTTATTTATTATAGTACTTGTCTTTACGGGCCTGCTGGTTGAGGTCCTTCTGTCGCTTGAGTTCAACCAAGAGATCCGCATACTGATCACTGGTCTTGTTCAACTGACGCTGCATCTCTGTCAGCTGGTCCATCAGTTTTACCTGATATTCCATTTGTCTGTGGTTGGCTCTCATAAGATCCTTATTGCGGGCTTCGGCTTTAGCCTCACGCTCCCTTGCTTCCTCCCTGAGACTATCCAACTTATCATGGAGCTTCCTGTTCTCCTCCTTGGAGGCAAGAAGCATTTTGATCAAAGTAATCTTATCCGTATTAAGATATTCCAATTTTTTCGCAGGCCCAAATTACTGCTCGCCAAAATCGGGGTTGTCGGCATTATCCCATAT
>DMYZ01000145.1:2362-6561 GCA_003483565.1 Prevotella sp. | reverse complement strand
GCTATCGGCGTTATGGTCGATGTCGGTGTCGTTTTTATGGAGAATATCGTGCGGCGGGTGGAGAGTGACCCTGTTACCCGTCATCGTATGGTTATGGGAGAAATACACGGAGAAGAACTGGAACAGCTTATTCTTAATGCAGTCCATGAAGTTTCTTCTGCTATCATTACAGCGATGAGCGCTACGATAGTCAGTTTTTTACCTGTTTTTGCCATGCAGGCGCAGGAAGGGAAGATGTTTCATCCTCTGGCTTTCACAAAGACTTTTGCCTTATTATCAGCATTAATTTTGGGATTATTGGTTTTGCCAACTCTGGCTTACTGGATCTTTTCTATCCGTTTACCCCGTAAATGGGTAATGAAATACATGAAAGATGGTGAATCCCGTACTTTCCATATTGGAAAATGGAGTATCAAGGGAAATTATATTCTTATCGGAGTTATTGTACTAGTGGCGGTTTATCTTCTTGCCGGCGCTTGGCTTCCTCTTGGGCCGGAGAATGGAATGTTGTTGAATACATTCTTTGTCTTTGCAGTAGTAGGGCTCGTACTTGCCCTGCTTTGGACCCTTGTTGTCTATTATGAGCGTATTCTACGTTGGTGCCTTGGTAACCGGTGGAAATTTATGTGTATTCCTGCATTAACCTTTGCTGCGGGAGTATGGATATGGATGCATACAGGCTCCGAGTTTATGCCGACGCTTGATGAAGGTACATTCATGCTTATGCCTACAAGCATGCCCGAGGGAGGAGTCGAGGAGAATATTGACAACTGCAAGTTGATCGATATGCGCCTGAAGACCATACCGGAGGTGCAGTCGGCTGTTGGCAAATGGGGGCGGACGGAGTCTGCCCTTGACCCTGCTCCTATACAGATGTATGAAGTTACCATTAACTACTATCCGGAATATATGTTGGATGAAAACGGACAGAGGGAGCGTTTTAAAACGGATTTTCTGGGACGTTTTGTGCTGAAAGGTGGAAAAACGTATGATCCGTCAAAAGAATTCCGTATTATTCCTCGTGACAGTCTCATCCCCAGCAATGACGGGGAATACTATCGTATGTGGCGTAAGAGCATCCGCACACAGGATGATATATGGGAGAATATTGTCAGAGTGACAAATATACCTGGTCTTACGGGAAGTCCGAAACTGCAGCCTATTGCCACCCGGCAGGTGATGCTTTCTACAGGAATGAAGTCACCTATGGGCTTAAAGGTGTATGGCCCGGACTTGCCCTCTATAGAAAAGGCTGGCTTGCAGATGGAAGCAGCCTTGAAACAAGTGCCGGATATCAATAGCAAATCGGTTTATTATGACCGTTCTACTGGTGCTCCTTATATTGAAATACAGCTTGACCGGGAAAAAATGGCACGTTATGGCATACAGGTCGGGGATATGCAGACGGTCATAGAGACTGCTGTAGGAGGAATGGAAGAAGGAAATACGGTGGAAGGACGCGAACGGTTTCCTATTCGGGTGCGTTATGAACGTGAACTTCGTGATAATCCGGAGGCTCTGGGCGATATTCTCATACCAGCAGCTGATGGTACACAGATTCCTCTCCGCCAGTTGGCGACTTTCCATTTTGTCAAGGGGGCTACAATGATCAGAAGTGAAAATACGTTCCTTGTAGGTTATATTACATTCGACAAGATCGGTAATGAAGCAGAAGTAGATGTCGTCAATAAGGCAAAGGCAAAGATTGATCATCTCGTGTCAGAGCATAAGATCAAACTTCCGAAAGGGGTAAGTTATGAGTTTGCCGGAAGTTATCAGCAGCAGACTCATGCTGCTAAACGGCTGATGCTTGTCATTCCTATAGCTTTGATGCTTATTCTGCTTATTCTCTATTTCCAGTTTAAGAGTGTAACAGCATCGCTTATTCATTTTTCCGGAGTCTTTGTTGCTTTTGCCGGTGGTTTTATCATGATATGGCTCTATACACAACCGTGGTTTATGAATTTTGATATAGCAGGTGTCAATATGCGGACGCTGTTTGGTATGGGACAGATTAACCTGAGTGTTGCGGTTTGGGTTGGCTTCATTGCTCTCTTTGGTGTATCTACTGACGACGGGGTACTTATGGGAACTTATATTCATCAGACTTTCCAGCGTAAGAAACCGAATACAGTTGAGGGTATTCAGGAAGCTGTTGTTGAAGCAGGGAAAAAGCGTGTGCGCCCTGCAGCTATGACTACAGCAACGACAATTATTGCTCTTCTCCCTGTTTTGTCTTCAACAGGAAAGGGCGCAGACATCATGGTGCCGATGAGTATTCCTACTTTCGGAGGTATGCTTATCCAGACGATGACTATGTTTGTCGTACCGGTGTTCCAATGCTGGTGGCGTGAGAGTGTATTACGGAAGTCGCAACGTGCTGCCAGAAAAGAACTAGTATCAATAGAAAAGGAAAAGGAGGAATAGTATGAAGAAATACAAGTGTAAAATTTATTTGACAGCTTTATTCTGCTTTGTCTCTTTCTCTGGATGGGCGCAGGAAGACAGCCTTGCTATCTATATGCTTTCTGCTGTACGGGATAATCCGGCTGTTATAGCAGAATATCACAGTTATAAGTCTTTAGCCATTGCTTGCATCGGTTCGGGACAGCTTAATGATCCGGAAGTAAATATCGGCGTATTTCCAAAAGCTATGCAGCATGCTGACAGTAAGCAAATTCTCACGGTATCGGTAATGCAGATGTTTCCCTGGTTCGGTACCTTAAAGGCTGGAAGGCAGATGCAAGAGTGGAAAGCTGAGGCCGCTTACCAGAAATTTCGGGAGGACGGCATCGCTCTTGTCTATGATGTACAACAGCAATGGTATGATATTCTTGCTACGCAGGAACAGATCAAGAGTGTGCAGCGTAACCTTAAAATTCTTAAGGATATAGAAAAGACGGCTCTTTATCAGTACAAAACGGCTTATGGTGCTAAAAATGCCCGTTTGAGTGACCAGCTCAGGTTGCAGGCTGAGGAAGCCCGCCTGGACGAACAGATAGAAAGCCTGCAAGATAAGGAAAAACTGCAGCGACAGCAGTTTAACCTTCTTATGCATCGCAGTGCAGACAGCAGCTTGTCTTTTCCTGATACGATGAAGCTGAGAGAAATGCCGATAGTAGACTGGCCGCAACTGGAACGCGATAACCCACGTTTGCAGCAACTCCTTGCCCAAGGCAAAATGTATGATGCACAGGCTGACATGGTTAAAGGACAGGGCCGCCCTATGATTGGGATCGGGCTGGAGTATATGCTTAATGGCCGTGTCGACATGCCGGTGATGCCTAGTATGAATGGAATGGATATGCTAATGCCGATGTTGAAAGTAACACTGCCGATTTATCGGAAGAAGACCGAAGCCGGCATCAAGTCAGCGCGGTTGATGAAAGAGAGTACGGTCTTTGACTATCAGCGACAGCAGGATATGCTTCGCAGCCAGTATCTTTCTATAGAGCAGCAAGCTACAGATGCCAAGCGGGAAATTCTGCTCTACAATAAAGAAATGAATCTTCTCGACCGTACCCTTCAGTTAATGATGACGGAGTATGCCAACGGCACAACTTCACTCACGGATATTCTTCAGACTTCCCGTGAAAATATTGACTATGCCCTCAAACAATTTGAGACGCAGGCAAAGTATAATATATTAGTGGCAGAGTACGAAAAGCTTGCCTCAAAATATGATTATGTTCAAAAATAATAATTCCTGGCCTTTATGAGGAAAGGATATAAAAGAAATACATGATGAAGATCAAAGAATTTTTCAAGAAGCATATAGTATTCGTCTTCGCTCTGGTATTGCTTGCCGGCTTTGGCATCGGTGCCCTTGTCTTCCATAATGGACAATCCCGCCACTCTGCTTCTGCTGATAATGGCAAGACTTGGTATACTTGTTCCATGCATCCTCAGATCAGGCAGGATCATCCCGGCAAGTGTCCGATATGCGGCATGGAGCTGATTCCGGTGGATAAAAAAGGTGTCTCTGCATCGGATGGAACTAACAATGATCCGAATACTGTGGAAATGTCGGATGAGGCTGTTGCTCTTGCCGATATCGAAACACAGGTTGTCGGTACCGGTACTCTCAATAGAGAGGTTCGTCTTTTTGGCAAAATACAGCCTGATGAGCGTCAGGAACAAGTCCAGTCTGCTTACGTGGCAGGACGTATAGAACGGCTGATGATTAATGCTGTAGGGGA
>DMYZ01000145.1:1322-2058 GCA_003483565.1 Prevotella sp. | reverse complement strand
AATCAGGGTGCACCGCTTCTCAAAATAGCTGATCTGAGTACGGTATGGGCAGTATTTCAAGCTTATGAAGGTGATTTGCCTTTTGTACAAAAGGGAGCTGCCATACATTTCACAAGTGATGCGATTCCTGGAAGAACGTTTACAGGAAGAGTAAGTTTTATTGATCCTATACTTGACGGAAATACCCGTACTGCAGGTGTTCGTGTTGTGATGAATAACCCTGGGGGGATATTTAAACCGGAAATGATCATTACTGGAAATGCCGTAGCTGATTTGACTAAGTATAGAGGTGATATCATTGTACCTAAGAGTGCCGTGCTTTGGACAGGTCGGAGAAGTGTTGTCTATGTAAAGGAAAATGGTACTAAAGTGCCGACTTTCACTCTTCGTCAGGTTGTCCTTGGGCCGGCTGCAGGAGATTGCTATATTATTGAAGACGGATTGGCGGAAGGTGAGGAAATTGTCACTAATGGCACTTTTGCTGTTGATGCCAGTGCACAGCTGGCAGGCAAAAAGAATATGATGGATCAGAATTAATAATGGCTCAGAGAGCATAAGTTCATAGTATTAAAACAATTTTAAAGTAAAAAACAATGAAGAAAATTATTTTTATGATGATCGCTATGATGGCGATGACATTTGCTGCACAAGCAAAGACTGTAAAGACCAGTTTTAAGGTTAATGGAGTGTGTGATCAATTATGTAAGCCTCGTATCCAAAATGCTGCTAAGAGTGT
>DMYZ01000145.1:0-1077 GCA_003483565.1 Prevotella sp. | reverse complement strand
TGGATCTTGAAAGAATCTGATGCTAAAGTCATATTCCTCTATTTATCTTATCCGTAGAAAACAAATTCTGATTTTTTCCTGCGGATAAGTTTCTATTTGTATACTTACTAAGAAGGTACAGTCTGTTAAAAATAGATTATTGATAGCTTCTTTTCAGATTATTCTTGCAAATTCCAGGAGAAGTTCGTATTTTTGTACCCAAACCTTGAGACTATAATATAACTAATAACGATAAGCTTATGACATGGAATAAATTTGCAAAGGTACTCTTGGTTGCTGTTGCAGCTTTGCCTGTTCGGGTTTCTGCAGCCACTAAATTGAATACCGGTATGGAACAAAAAATCGACAAGATTATGTCGAGGATGTCGCTTGATGAAAAGGTCGGGCAAATGGCTGAAATGGCTATTGATATCCTCGGTCACTGGCAAGGTGACGAATTTGTCCTTGACAAAGACAAAGTGGAGAAGGTTATTGATCAGTATAAGGTGGGTTCTATCCTTAATGCACCTGGTCACACCTTGACACCAGAAAACTGGAATACCATTATCTCAACGCTCAACAAGCATTCTATGAAGACAATGGGTATTCCTTGTATCTATGGGCTGGATCAGAACCATGGAGCTACTTACACATTGGGTGGGACACTCTTTCCGCAGAACATAAATATGGGTGCATCCTTTAATCCTGAACTTGTGCGTAAAGCTGCAGGTATTACAGCTTATGAGACACGTGCAGCCGACTGCCCATGGACTTATTCTCCTACTTTGGATTTGAGCCGCGATCCCCGCTGGCCTCGTGTGTGGGAAAATTATGGTGAGGATTGTCTGGTCAATGCTGTCATGGGACGTGCTGCCATCTTGGGTTTTCAAGGCGAAGATTTTAATCATATTGATCAGAATCATATTGCAGCCTGCATGAAGCATTTTATGGGATATAGCGTTCCGCGTACAGGTCAGGATCGTACTCCGGCTTATATTCCTGAATTTGAGTTGCGTGAAAAGTTCTTTGCTCCTTATGCTGCTGGCGTTGATGCCGGAGCTTTGAGCATTATGGTTAACTCCGCTTCTGTTAATGGTA
>DMYZ01000108.1 GCA_003483565.1 Prevotella sp. | reverse complement strand
CTTTTCTTCCAAAGGGATAATACATGGTATAAAGAATCCAAGGGCTTTGTTGATTATGTTACTACTTGCCAGCATTATCTTCAGCAAGGACATCCGGTGGTGGATATAGCCGTTTTTACCGGTGAAGGAATGCCAAGTCGTTCGCTGACTCCAGATCGACTGGTATCAATATTACCTGGCATTTTTGGCAAAGAAAGGGTCTTATCGGAACAGAAACGATTGGAAAACGTTGGTCTGCCAATGGAAGAAAGTCCTGTAGGGGTGTCTCATTCTGCAGGAATTCTTGATATGAAAAATTGGGTGAATGCTCTTCATGGCTATAAGTATGATTCTATAAATAAGGATGCTTTGCTTCATCAGGGGACGATAGCTGATGGAAGAATTATTATGCCTGGTGGTGTAAGCTATAGAATACTCGTTCTTCCGGGGAAGACGAAGATGGATCCCGATTTTCAAGGATACTCTTCAGAGGTTCAGGCAAAAATAGATGAATGCCGTAAGGCTGGAGTTCTTGTGATAGATCATCCGTATACGTATACGGATTTTTCTAAATATGGTCTTAATCCGGATGTTATTCTTCCACCAGACATAGCGTGGGCTCATCGTTCTACAGATAATAAGGAGATTTATTTTATTGCCAATCAGAAAGATAGTGCAAGATATATTACAGCTCAATTCCGTGATAATAATCGAATCAATTTATACTTAGAACCTTATGAATCAAAGTTTATTATTATACCGAAGAAAAGCCAGTTAAGAGTTGTTAATCTTCAAGAAGAGGGCTTGGGGAAAAGTGTAAAATGTGATTTCCATTCCTGGAAGATGAATTTCTATAACCTTTCTAAGGTGTTGAAATCAGATACGCTTTTCGATTGGACAACTTCTTTAAATTCAAAGATATGCTATTATAGTGGCAGCGTATGTTATTCTACAGTTTTTAAATATGAAAAGAAAGCGACTCGTATCCATTTGAATCTTGGCCAGGTACATGATATTGCTCATGTTTATCTTAATGGAGTAGATTGTGGAATCGCATGGATGGCTCCTTATGAGGTTGATATTACCAAAGCTATTCATAGAGGCGAGAATATTCTGGATATTGTTGTTACTAATACATGGCGTAATGCTTTACTAGGGGCTGAACAAGGTAGAGCACCTTTTGAAGGAATTTGGACAAATAGTGAATACCGGATGAAGGGGAATAAATTGCTTCCTGCTGGTCTGCTTGGGCCCGTTTCGTTAAAAGAATAAGAATATGAAGAAATTAAATATATTATTAATAGGCCTGTTTTTGGCTTCATCCGTGAGTGCAAAGGTTAAACTTCCGGCTTTTTTCAGTGATGACATGGTATTGCAGCAGCAGGTACCTTGTAATCTATGGGGATCGTCAGATGCCCATAAAATAGTAAAGATAAAGACTTCCTGGGATGGCAAGACTTATAAAGTTGTTGCTGATAACGAAGGTAAATGGAAAGTCCAGGTAAATACGCCAAAAGCAGGTGGCCCTTATAATATTGTTTTGAGTGATGGTCAAACAACGACATTGAAGAATGTACTGATAGGAGAAGTCTGGATATGTAGTGGTCAGTCGAATATGGAAATGCCTATGAAAGGTTTTAAGGGACAGCCTGTTAACGGGGCTAATGAAGAACTTATCAGCGGAGCAGACTCTCAACTACGTTTTTTTACCGTTAAACGTCATGCTACTATACAACCTGTAGATACCGTCACTGGATCATGGAGTGAAGCAACTTCTGCAAGTATTCGAGAGTTTAGTGCTACTGCTTATTTCTATGGCAAGGCTTTACGTTCTAATCTAAAGGTTCCTGTAGGATTGATTCTTACGGCTTGGGGTGGAAGTGCAATAGAAGCATGGATGACCTCTGATTGGTTGAAGGCTTTTCCTACGGTGAAAATTCCTGCTACCCAAGCAGAAGTGGATAAGACTCAACAGCGTTGTCCAACAGCTCTTTATAATGGAATGCTTTATCCACTTGTAGGTTATACGATGCGAGGCGTAATTTGGTATCAGGGTGAGGAGAATGTTAATCGTTATCAGAATTATGCCACTCAATTTACTAAAATGATCACCGGGTGGCGTGAGAAATGGAAAGAAGGGAATTTTCCATTCTATTATTGTCAGATCGCACCCTATGATTATTCTTTGATTGGATGGAAAGAAAATAGTGCTTTGCTTCGTGAACAGCAAAGTATGGTAGAAAAACAAGTAGATAATTGTCGTATGGCTGTTCTTTTGGATGCAGGATTGGAATATGGCATTCATCCCCGGAAGAAATCTCAGGCTGGTGAACGGTTAGCTTTGCTGGCTTTATCGAATACTTATCATGTCAATGGGCTGCCGGAATATGCTACTTATGGTCATGTCATTTTTGATAATGATACAGCTGTTGTTGCTTTTGATCATAGTAAGGAATGGGTCTATTTTCAGAATGGTATATCAAGTGATAATTTTGAAATAGCAGGAGAAGATAAAGTCTTTTATCCTGCAAAAGTATGGATTGCACGTAATCGGATTTATGTAAGAAGTACTGAGGTGAAACATCCTGTTGCAGTACGATATGGATTTAAAAACTGGGTACAAGGTGACTTGTTCCATGACGGACTTCCTGTTTCCTCTTTTCGTACCGATCAGTTTGTTTCAGATGATGTTATTGACTCACATAAGAAATGAAGAAGATGAAAAAAAAATATATTGTTGCTTTTGGCAACTATCATTACGGTTCTTCCTTTGTCGGCTGATAATTCTCATTCTTTGTCAAAGAATGGAGATAATGCCATTTTTGAAAATTCTGTATGGAACTTTAATCCGGAGTGGCGTTTTCATTTAGGTGATGTCAATGGAGCAGAAACTGTCAATTACGATGACAGCTCTTGGGCAATTGTATCTACTCCTCATTGTGTTAAACTGGAACCGTCAGAAGCTTCCGGTTGTCGTAATTATCAGGGTATAGCCTGGTATCGTAAACATTTTATTGCTCCAGAAAATCATCTGGAGGTTTATTTTGAAGCGATTATGGGCAAGCAGAAGATATATGTTAACGGCCAACTTGCTACTGAGCATTTTGGAGGTTATCTTCCTGTTATTGTTGAACTTGATAAATATGGAATAAGAAAGGGTGATCGTTGTGTCATTGCGGTTATGGCTGACAACTCCGATGATAACTCTTACCCTCCAGGTAAGCCACAGACGCAGTTGGATTTTGCTTATCATGGAGGAATTTATCGTGATGTTTGGTTGTATTCTCATCATTTAGTCCGTATTACCGATGAAATAGAAGCTAATAAGCAAGCCGGTGGAGGCATCTTTGTTCATTACGCTAATATTTCAGAGAAGTCAGCTCAGATTTTTGTAAATACTGATATTTATAATGGCGAAAAAAACGCTGTAAATCTTGTTGTAGAACAGATACTTGTAGATGCTGATGGCAAGGTCGTGAAGAGAATATCCGGGAAGTTGAAGGAAAATTCCGGGATGTCAAAGACCATGGAGCAGTATATGCTGATAAAGAATCCTAATTTGTGGTCTCCGGAGT
>DMYZ01000023.1:8352-11747 GCA_003483565.1 Prevotella sp. | reverse complement strand
TTAAAAACTGGGTACAAGGTGATTTGTTTCACGACGGACTTCCGGTTTCCTCTTTTCGTACTGATCAGTTCGTTTCAGATGATGTAACTGACTCACATAAGTAGTGAATATAAGATATGAAGAAGATGAAAAAAAATATATTGTTACTTCTGGCAACTATCCTTGCTGTTCTTCCTTTGTCGGCTGATAGTTCTCATTCTTTGTCAAAGATTGAGGATAATGTCATTTTGGAAAATTCTGTATGGAACTTTAATCCAGAGTGGCGTTTTCATTTAGGTGATGCTAACGGAGCAGAAGCTGTCAATTATAATGACAGTTCTTGGACAATTGTATCTACTCCTCATTGTGTTAAATTGGAACCGTCTGAAGCTTCCGGTTGCCGTAATTATCAAGGTATAGCCTGGTATCGTAAACATTTTATTGCTCCGGGAAATCACCTGGAGGTCTATTTTGAAGCGATCATGGGCAAGCAGAAGATATATGTTAACGGTCAACTTGCTACTGAACATTATGGAGGTTATCTCCCTGTTATTGTTGAACTTGATAAATATGGAATAAAAAAGGGAGACACTTGTCTCATTGCGGTTATGGCTGACAACTCTGATGATAACTCTTATCCTCCTGGTAAACCACAGACGCAGTTGGATTTTGCTTATCATGGAGGCATTTATCGTGATGTCTGGTTGTATTCTCATCATTTGGTCCGTATTACGGATGAAATAGAAGCTAACAAGCAAGCCGGTGGAGGTGTCTTTGTTCATTATGCTAATATTTCAGAGAAGTCAGCTCAGGTCTTTGTAAATACTGATATCTATAATGGTGAAAAAGACGCTGTAAATCTTGTTGTAGAACAGATGCTTGTAGATGCTGATGGTAAGGTCGTGAAGAGAATTACCGGGAAGTTGATGGAAAATTCGGGGACGTCAAAGACCATAGAGCAGCATATGTTGATAAAGAAACCTAATTTGTGGTCTCCGGAGTCTCCTTATCTGTATACACTATTTACAGAAGTAAAGGATGGCAAAATAATATTGGATAACAAAAAAACTCATATTGGAATACGCAGTTTCGAGTTTCGTGGCAAGGATGGTTTTTGGCTTAATGGAAAGAAATACCGTCAACTTGTAGGAGCCAATCGCCATCAGGATTTTGCTTATGTAGGCAATGCTGTTCCAAATAGTCAACAGTGGCGGGATGTAGTCCGCCTGAAAAATTGTGGTTTTAATATTATCCGTACAGCTCATTATCCACAGGATCCTGCTTTCATGGATGCTTGTGATGAGCTAGGAATGTTTATCATCGTTGCTACTCCCGGTTGGCAGTATTGGAACAACAAAAACCCAAAGTTTGAGGAACGAGTATATCAGAACACCCGGGAAATTATTCGCCGCGATCGAAATCACCCTTGTGTCCTGATGTGGGAACCGATCTTGAATGAGACTCGTTTCCCAGAAGAATTTGCCTTGAAGTCACTTCAGATTACTAAGGATGAATATCCTTATCCGTATCGTCCTTGTGCTGCGGCTGATGTTAATTCTGCAGGTGTTCGTGAACATTATGATGTCGTTTATGGATGGCCTGGTGATGATGAGAAGGCTGATAAACCCAGACAGTGTATTTTCACCCGCGAATTTGGTGAGTATGTAGATGATTGGTATGCCCAAAATTGTATAAACAGAGCTAGTCGTAGTTGGGGGGAGAAACCAATGTTGATACAAGCAATGTCACTTGCCAAAACAACAGAAGAGATGTATCGAACTTCTGGACAGTTTATAGGTGGATGCCAATGGCATCCTTTTGATCATCAGCGAGGCTATCATCCAGATCCTTATTGGGGTGGTGATTATGATGCTTTTCGCCAACCCAAGACTGTTTATTATTTTTTTCATAGTCAAATTCCAGCTTCAGAACAACCTAATGTTTATATAGCTAATGAGATGACACAGTTTTCTGATTCTGACGTTGTTGTTTTCAGTAATTGTGATAGTGTACGATTAAGTATCTATGATGGAACAAAGTCGTGGACCTTGCCAGTACGCCATAGGGCTGATTATAATGCACCGATAGTGTTCAAAAATGTTTGGAACTTTTGGGAAGCTCGTGATTATAGCTACTTTAAGAAAGATTGGCAGAAGGTGAATATGATTGCTGAAGGAATCATTAATGGAAGAGTCGTATGTTCTATGAAACGCATGCCTTCACGACGTAGTAATAAATTGCGGCTTTATGTAGATGAGGTAGGTAAGAAACTGGTAGCTGATGGTTCTGACTTTGTTGTTGTTGTTTGTGAAGTGACAGATGACAGTGGAAATGTTCGTCGGTTGGCTAAAGAAAATATTCGTTTTACAGTTACTGGAGAGGGAGAGATTATTGGTAATCATGATAACATTAATGCTAATCCACGTGCTGTGGAATGGGGAAGTGCTCCAATTCTGGTCCGCTCTACTCGGAAAGCAGGTAAAATCCATATTCATGCAGAAGTTCAATTCCCCGGCCTTCATGCTCCTGAGCCGGCTGATCTTGATATTTCGTCTGTACCTTATAAAGGTAAGTTCTGTTTTATTCCTCAAGAAAAGAATAATGGACAGTTCTCTTCTCAGATGAACACGGAAAATTCCTCGCCGAAGTCTCAGCAGATTAGTGATAAAGAACGTCAACAATTATTGAAGGATGTTTCGAATCAACAAGCAGATTTTGGTATAACAAAATAAATTGCTACATTTGCAATGGTATGAGGAAATTGCTGACAATAATACTTTTTATTCTGACAACCCAAGGAAATGCTCAATCTCCTGTGTTTTCAGATTATATTGTTCAGCATTATACTGAAGAGGAAGGATTGCCTAATAATATTGTCAACTGTTCCCTTAAGGCAAAAGATGGTTTTCTTTGGTTTGGTACATGGTATGGGTTAAGTCGTTTTGATGGAACTCATTTCCAGAATTTTACTACCGCCTTTTATCCAACATCAGATCAACCTCCACGTAAAATAGAGACATTGGTGGAAGATGCTACAGGGAATATCTGGATTAAGACTGTAGATTGGAAACTCTCTGTATTTTTTAAGAAGACAGAAAGCTTTGAGGATATATATGATGAATTGAAACCATATTCCCGTAATTTGCAAATTATCAAAATACAAAGTGACGGTCATGGGCATGTGATGTTGCTTACTAAAAATAAAAACTTATTGCTGGCATTTACTACTCCAAATGGTAAAATTCATATTCAACTGATAGCCAGTAGTAGTGGAAATATTAATAATTTTAATGATCAGTTAACTCACGACCTTGTAACCGTTAAAAGGGGTTTTGCCTCTTATGTCGGTCGTGACTATAAAATTTTTGTGGAGCCTGTTCCTAAGGGTGTTCCGGAAAGTGTTTCTTATTGGACTA
>DMYZ01000023.1:0-8197 GCA_003483565.1 Prevotella sp. | reverse complement strand
ATTAATCCGGAAACTCATCAGATTACTCCTGTAGAAGAGTTAAGGGCAATCAGATTTTTTAGTATGGATTATGATGCTAAAAATGATATTTTATGGCTTACTTCTACAAATGATGGTGTCTATAGTCTCGTCTTTCCTCCTCATCAATTCCGACTTATAAAGTTACCTCCTACGCCTAATAATGGTGTACGGTCAATGTATCAGTTTCCTAATGGAAACATATGGGTAGGCACCCGTAGTAAAAATGTTTATATTCTAGATACTTATGGACGACTGCTGTCCACGTTGAATTATAAGAAATACCATATTGGCAGTATCTATTATACAATGGAAGACAGCAAGCATAGGATATGGCTGTCAACAAAGGGTGATGGACTTGTTGAGGCTGTTCCTGATCCATTACAATCCTGTAGATATCGTTTCATTCATTTTAAACATGATGCTAAGAATATAAATTCAATTAGTGGCAATAATGTTTATATTACTCATGAAGATTCTCGCCATCATCTTTGGATTGGCACTCTTGATGGTGGGTTAAATTTAATGGAAGAGTATCGAGGAAATTTTATATTTAGAAATAAATACAATGGATTGAAAAATTATCCCGGATACGGTTTATATATGGAAGTACGTAATATGGCAGAGGATCGTCATCATCGTATGTGGGTGGGTACTATTGATGGCTTAATGTCTTTTGATACTCGTTTCAGTAATTTTCATGAAATTCATTTTGAAACTTATCGCAAGACGGAAACGAATACACTTGCCAATGGTGATATCTATGCTATGTTTAAGGATAAAAAACAGAATATATGGATTTGTACTTTTGGTGGTGGTCTTGCGAAAATTAAAGGACTTGATAGAAATGATAATCTTCCTAAGTTTAAACGTATTGGTACTCGTGAAGGCTTGCAGAATGATGTGATTATTTCTATGCTCCAGGACGCTGCCGGCAGAATATGGCTGGTGGGTACAAACTCGTTGGCAAGTTATGATGTTCAAACGGATCATATTCGTAATATTGGCAGAAGCGACGGCTTACCTAATGTTACTATTGAGGAGACAGCTACTTTGTTAAATGCCCGAAATAAAGAAATCTGGTTGGGTACGAAGGAGGGTATTCTCGCATTTCATCCTGATAAATTTATTGTTAAGAAAAATACTTACCCAGTATATATTGTAGGTTTTGATGTCAATAACAAAGATGTTCGTTCATATACAGATATTCTTAATCGTTCTATTACTTATGTTGACCATGTGGAGTTGAAGCATAATCAAAATATGTTTACTCTAGAGTTTGCTGCTTTAAATTATACTAGTCCAAAGAGTGTTAGTTATCGTTATAAATTGGAAGGTTTTGACGAGAATTGGCATTATTGTGGAAGAAACCATATAGCTTCTTATAGCAATGTCGCTCCCGGAACTTATACTTTCACTGTTCAGGCAATGGATGCGTCTAATCCTGGTGTGTTGAGCAGCCGAACCCTTCAGATTAAAATTCTCCCTCCTTGGTGGGCTACTTGGTGGGCTTATGGTATATATACAATCCTTTTTGTTATTCTCTTATATTTTGTGGTGCGTTATGTACGTTATCAGATACATTTAAAGAATGATTTCTATGTGCAAACTAAAATAGCGGAATTTAAACGCCAGTATAAACTTGAACAAGAGGATGCTAAATTTCTGAGGCAAGTAGATCAATTTATAAATGATCATTTAGTTGACCCTGATTTTGATATTGATAAGATAGCTCAGTTGCTAGGTATGAGCCGAAGTGCTTTTTTTAAACGTTTAAAGTCACTTACTAGTCTTGCGCCATCTGAATTTATCAAAGATTATAAATTGTCATATGCTGTAGAATTATTAAAGCAGAGCAATTTGACTATCAGTGATATAGCTTATCAGTCTGGTTTTAGTGATGTTGGTTATTTTGGTAAATGCTTTCGTAAAAAATATGGGATGAGCCCTCGTGATTTCAAAAAACAATAATTTTTTTAAGTGTTTTTTAAAAATATATTAATATTGTGATTACAAAACTTAAAAAATATAGTCATACATATAACTGATAGCTGAATTCAGAATTTTTTAAATAACAAACCTAAACATGAAAAGAAGAGCAATTAAACTGTTCTTAATGTTTCTGATAGCATCCTCTTGTCTGTTACATGCTCAAGAACAAAATAAGCATTACCAGATAGCGGCATGTGATTGGATGATGCTTAAACGCCAGAAGTTGGGAGAGTTTAAGTTAGCAAAAGAAATTCATCTTGATGGTGTCGAAGTTGATATGGGATCTTTGGGAAAACGGGTCCTTTTTGAAAATAAACTTCGTGATCCTGGAGAGGCAAATGTCTTTCGTTATACAGCAGATAGCTTGGGAATTCAAGTACCATCAATTGCTATGAGTGGTTTTTTTGCACAGAACTTTATTACCCGTGAAAATTACAAAGATCTTGTTAATGATTGCTTTAAGACAATGCATGTTTTTGGCTCAAAGGTTGCATTTCTTCCATTGGGAGGCTGTGGCAAGGAATGGCAGAAGCTAGGAACTGTACGTGATAGTCTTGTTACTCGCTTACATATAATAGGTGAAATGGCAGTTAAAGAAGGTGTTATTATAGGAATTCGTACAGCCTTGAATGCTAAGGATGATAAGAAACTATTACGGGAAATTAATAGTAAGGGTATTGAAATCTATTATAATTTTCAGGATGCTGCTGATAATGGACGGAATATTTGCAAGGAACTTAAAATTCTTGGAAAGAATAGAATAGCTCAGATACATGTTAGTAATACAGATGGAAAACTCCTTAGGGATGATCCCGAAATTGATATGCCGAAGGTAAAGAAAACACTTGATAAAATAGGTTATCAGGGATGGCTCGTTATAGAGCGTAGCCGTGATGCCCAGAAAGTTAGGGATGTTAAGTATAATTACGGCAGTAATGCTAATTATCTACATTCTATTTTCCAATAGTCTTATCTTTGCTCACACAGTGCGAAACTTGTTGAGAATAAATGAAAATAATATAAGAATTAAAAATTTAAATTATGAGAAAAAATCATGTCATTGCACGACATAAGTTGGGCAGTTGCTTCCTGATTTTGGCAGCAATATTGTTCTTCAGCTCGTGTGCACAGGATGGTTTTGACGACAAAGAGAAGTTTACCTGTGATGTAAATAACTCGCAGTTAGAATCGCCTAGTGCTGACTCTATTACTATTGCAGCAAGTGCTGACGGAGCCTATTTTACTGCAACTTGGCCTGTCGTTTTTGGTGCAGGAGGGTATCAAGTGTCTGTATATGATGTCAGCGATATGGAAAATCCTATTATTAAAGATTCTTTAATTGATGGATGTTCTATGCGTTTTAACCGTGAAGAAGATATGAATTACAAATTTGTTATCAAAACCATGGGTAATAAAAATCTCAATAATATAGATGCTAAAACATCGACGGAAAAGGCTTTCACTACTTTCACATCTACTTATCAGACAATACCAGATGGTGCTGATATTTATGCGTATTTTCAGGAACATCCATTGCCTGCAGATTCTATAGGAACTAATATTAATTATGACCTTGTGGCAGGTGGACATTATACAATGTCTAATGCTGTTGATTTTGGTGCCAACACGGTTACCTTGCGTAGTACGTCTAAATCCGAACGTGTGAACATTAAGTTTACCGGTATTAATTCAGGATTTGTATTATCTTCAGGAATTACATTGAAATATTTGGATTTTGATTGCGATGCTTCTGCAAATGGGTTTATAAATATGAGTAAATCTCCTGCTATTACTGGTGTTGGTTCAAGCAGTAACTATTATTTTGTTAATGATCCTATCAGTGTGGTAAGTTGTAACATAGATAACATGCATTCTTTCTTTTTCTGGGATTCTAAAACACCAACATGGTTCCCTTCAAATGTAATAGTTAAAGATTGTCTGGTGCACTGTGTGTCTACTGATACACAAAATCTTCAGGGTGGTGCCTATTTTTGGACAAGTAAGGGTAATGGTTATATTCGTAGTCTTAGTATATCCAACAGTACATTCTATAATACAGGTAATGTTGATGTGAAATTCTTTGTACAATATGGTGGAGCTAGTACAACCCTGACCTCAATTTATGGTTGGATAAATAATACAATATCCTATGATCATTGTACATTTTATAATATGTGTTCTTCTGGGCAATGGGGTAATTATAACGGTATAGCAGGTAAAGCAACCTCTTACTGGAAGATGACTAATTGCATATTCTATAACTGTAGTACGTCTGGAGTTGCTCGCCGTTTCCTTGCAGGAAAATCAAGTCCAACTACATCAACATTCAGAAATAACACCTATATGAAATCAGACGGTACTTTTGACTCTCCGTCAGGATATGATGACTCTGGTACAGACATCAAGTCGGATCCTGTTTTCAAGGATCCTACGAATGGCAATTTTTCTATCAGTGGATCTACCCAGGTTAGTCTTGGAACAGGTGATCCTCGCTGGTTGCCGTCAAAATAATATTTAAATATAATTGAAACACAGTTATGAAAAATAAATATGTAAAGTCATTGATCTTCTGTCTGACAATGATCTGTGCTTTGCCAGGTCTAGCTCAGAATGCCAGAAACTATTCTGGGACGGTTCTTGATGAGAATGGTGAACCGGTTATCGGAGCTACAGTCCGGGTAAATGATTCAAAAATATCCACGGTAACTGATATTGATGGTAAATATAATCTTTACGCTCCTGACGGGCAGAAACTTACGGTGTCTTATATCGGTTATAAAGATGTCACGACAAGAGGTGGAAAGGTTCAGTTAACCAATGTAGATGCAAATCTTGACGAAGTTGTTGTTGTTGGGTATGGTACGCAGAAAAAAGCCCATCTGACAGGATCTGTCGCAACAGTCCCTGTTGATCAGATCCAGGATATTGCCAGTGGTGGTCTTGCTTCTACTCTTTCAGGACTTGTCAATGGGTTAAGTGTTAGTGGCGGTAATGCTCGTCCGGGGGAAAGCGCGACCCTCTATGTCCGTGATACCAATTCTTTGAGTGATATCGGTTCTACAGCTCAACAGCCTTTGTTTGTTATTGATGGCTATATTTATCCTAATGATATTAAGGTGGGTAATACAAGTGAAAATCTTGGTGCTGAAGCTTTTAATAACCTGGATCCTTCTGAAGTGGAGAGTATATCCGTCTTGAAGGATGCTTCTGCAGCTGTTTATGGTGCCCGTGCTGCCAATGGAGTTATTCTCGTTACTACAAAGAAAGGCAAGATGGGCGCGCCAAAGGTTTCTTATAGTGGCACTTTCGGTTTTACAGATGAGGTCTCTCGTCCGAAGATGTTGAATTCTTATGATTATGGGCGCCTTTATAACGCTGTCACGGCTGCAGATCCAACTAATATTTCTCTTAATCATAAGACGGACTTATTTCAGGCTGACGAACTGGATGCAATGAAAGACCTCAATTATGATCTTCTTGATAAGTACTGGAAGACAGGATTCACTCAGAAACATAGCGTCAATGTAAGTGGTGCCAACGAGAATGCCAATTATTTTGCTGGTATCAGTTATTTTGATCAGGATGGTAATTTGGGTAACCTTGACTATAATCGTTGGAATTATCGTGCTGGTATTGATGTAAAAGTAAGCCAGTGGCTGGGTGCCAATGTTACAGTGAGTGGTGATTATGGCAAGCAAAATACTCCTCTGATTAAAGTGGGTGGTACAAATTCAGAAAAGGATTATGACCTTTTGCTTACCCATCCTCGTTATATTCCTGAAAGCATTGGAGATTATCCACTTGCAGCTTATGGAGTCAGTAATAGCAGGGTCAATGATGACCAGTATTATGCTTTTGATGTATTGCAGAATAATGGTGATTATAAGAAAAATATGACCTCTAATCTGAATATTAATGCCAGTGTAAATTATGATTTTGGCTGGAGTAAAATCTTGAAAGGTTTGAAGTTGAATTTTACTTACAGTAAGAGTATCAATACAGACAAAGGAAATGAATATGGCTCTTCTTATACTTTGTATATGATGAATCAACGCTTTGGCAGTGGCAATCATTTGTATACTCCTACAGCAGGAGAAAATTATAATGATTATGTATATGCTGGTAATTTTAATTCAATCACTGTATCTAATGGCGATTATCTTGAGCGTTCTTCTATACGCACAGATAATTATCAGATGAATTTTACCGCTCAATATGGTCGTGATTTTGGATTCCATCATCTGCAGGCCCTCTTCTCTATAGAAAGAAGTGAAGCTGAGAGTGAGTACCAGACAACACAGCGTGAATCTCCTTATGAATTTACTACAGGGCAGTCGAATTCTGCTACCGGTGAAACTACGGGTATTTTCACTCGTTCAGAATCAGGCTCTTTATCTTATATAGGTCGTGTCAATTATGCTTATGCAGATAAATATCTTTTTGAGTTCCTGGTTCGTTCAGATGCATCAACCAAATTCGCTCCTAAGAATTACTGGGGAACTTTTCCTGCAGCCAGTGCTGGTTGGGTTATAAGTGAAGAACCTTGGTTCAAGGAGGCTCTTCCTTGGGTTGATTTTCTTAAATTCCGCTCTTCTTTTGGTCTTACAGGCCGCGATAATACAGCAGCATGGCAGTGGATGCAGGTATATGCTCAGGATGCTAATAAGGGAGTTGTATTTGGAACAGGAACAGGCAATGATTCTGGCAACCGTATTACAATTAATAAAAATAACTCGGCGGTCAATAGTGATGTGCACTGGGATAAAGATTATAAATTCAACTTTGGTATAGATGCTAATTTCTTTGATCAGCGTCTGGCTGTTACTTTTGATGCTTATCATGAGTGGAATCGAGAAATGTTGATGAATCTTTCTCAGTATATAGAATTTACTATAGGTACTCAGAGCGCAGCTGTCAATAAAGGTAAAATGGATTCATATGGCTATGAACTTTCTTTCAACTGGTCGGATAAAATCGGTAAGGATTTTAAATATAAGATAGGAATTAATACCGGTTATTCTGATAATAAGATCCTAGATATGGACTGGGAAACAGAATATTATTATCGTCAAATTCTTAAAGGACATCGTTCTGATACAGGACTCTGGGGCATGCAGTGTATTGGCATGTTCCGTAATTTCCAGGATATTGATGAGTATTTTGCCAAATATAATATCACATCTTATATGGGGCTTTCTAAAGATAAAGTCCGTCCGGGGATGTTGATTTATAAAGATGTACGTGGTGCTCAGCATACTGATGCTAATGGAAATATTTATTATGATGGCCCTGATGGTATTGTAGATCAGAATAATGATGAAGTTCAACTTGGTCATCGTAGTAATCCTTACGGATTTACTACTAATCTTGAAGGCAGTTGGAAAGGCATTTCTCTTACAGCTCAGCTAAATGCTAGCTGGGGTGGCTACAGCGTTTTGCCGACATCAGCTCTTAAGCCATGGGCTGCAGGGGATAACGGCAGCGTAGAATATGTAAATATGCCATCCTTCTGGAATGTTGATAACATGTATTCTTATCAGAATGTATATGATGCAAGTGGCAATATTGTGGTTAAAGAAAATCGGACAGGGTATTATCCGAATCTTTCTTATAATTCGGTTAATTCTGTTGCATCCAGCTTTTGGCGTATCAGTTCCACTACAGTGACACTTCGTCGCCTTACTATTGCTTATTCCTTGCCAAAAGCATGGCTTAATCATGTTCATTTAGGAGTGGAAAATTTTAGAATAAATGTCACGGGGCAGAATTTGATTAATTTCTATAATCCTTACCCTGATCATTTTACAAATCCAATGGCAGGTAGCTATGGCAGCTATCCTAATCTGCGTGAGTGGACAATTGGTGTTAATCTAACTTTCTAATCATTAAAGAAAATCTAAAATGAAAAATTCCTTTAAATATATAGGTTTAGGTATAGCAGGAGTATTGACTCTTGCTTCCTGTAGTGATACTTTTCTTAAAAATAAGGAAGACTACGATAATGTTAACGCAGGTATCTATAAATATTACAGTGGATGTAACGGTCGTGTTAATGATGTGTACAGTTGGTGTTTACCTGTAACAAATGATATGACATGGGAATATCCGTCTATGGGTAATGCTGATCTTGCGGGTAAGTCTACTGAAGAGTATAGTGGTTTCAGTGATTTCGTCAATCCGGAGATAA
>DMYZ01000144.1 GCA_003483565.1 Prevotella sp. | reverse complement strand
CAAGATAATCATTTACGATTAGCCATTACAAATTCATTGACCACTTCTTTCGTCTTGTTCAATAAGCAATTGTAATAAGAACTTATTTTCTCTTCCTATAGCTTAAATATGAGGTTATCAAATTCGTAAAATTATAATCTTCCTTTTTCACTATCTCCTGCGCCTGTCCCCTTATATTTACTTTTAGCTGCATTAAAATTAAAGCGAATAGTCAATTTTTTGTTCTTTGCAGAAGTCTACATTAAAGAATTGTTTTTCTAAAGCAATCATTAGTGAAGGATGATATATGCCGAAAGAGGGTGATGCGGCAACCATAGCCGACAATGAGTTATATCCGGGCACATTATCCTTTGTTAAAAGAGCTATCGTTGAATCATTCTTATAGCTTGTATATGATGTGATTATGTAATATCGGAGCAGATGTACAACTTGATCTTTTCGAGACGGCACACATCAGACTTGAAAGTCCTTACCGTCTTAATCAGAAAGACTGGAACCCCATATTCATCCCATTTGCCAAGGCCCGGAAAAGGATAGAGACACTATTCTCACAACTGACAGATCAATTCTTAGTTATCAGAAACTATGCGAAGATAACAAATCTTCCACTGCTGCATTTACTCTGCGGGGACATATACTATAACACAGCACAAATCTTTCTGATATTATCAAGTCGTTTAGCTAATTTGTCGTTTCTACAAGATAATGCCATATTATAACGAGTCTGCATATTAATAAGCATCTCAGGATTAATGCCAAGCGATGCCCCTACTATCAGAGCGAAGTCTGTAGTTACTGGGCGTTTGCTATTTAAAATTTCATTGAGCATGGTGTAAGAAACTCCTGTCAGTTCAGAATAATATTTCTGACTGATTCCCCTACTCTCAAGTTCTTCTTTGAGCACATCTCCAGGGTGAGTTGGTAATCTCTTTATCTCGTTCATAGTAAATCTATTTTTTATAATGATTCGTTAAATCAGTCAATTCACATACCGTTATCTGTTGCTCTCCATCCTTGATTCGCGTTCGGAATTCCAAGCGATATTTGCCATCAACTCTTATTGAGCATTCTTCACTGTTTTCCAACGATTCGAAGTTTAAAGAATTAAGTACGAAAATATCTTCTATGCGCATAGCGCCAATAAGTGTATCCACTCGCTTCTGATATTTCTTAACTACCTACGGCTGAAATCTAAACTTTTTTGTTTCATGATTTAATTATTTTAGTTTATTAATAGTCAATAATATTTATAAGGCAGTATTTTTCTTGTTTTTTATGGTATAGGTGGTGGAGTGTTACGGTTATTAGATTAGTAGCCTCCCCCATCTTTCTCGTTGCCGCATTTTGTAAAATATCTTCCTCTTACAGCAATTCCAGGTTGTTTTGACTATACGATACAAATATACTGCTTTTTTAGAATAGAAGCAATTTTTATATCTAAAAACAAGAAAAAGGTTAAGAATTTATGCAATATAATAATTCTGATGATGAATAAACAAGATAAAAAATATTCAGTAAAAGAAACTATATGTATAAAAAATGGTTACCTTTGTCTGTGAGTTTAGGATGCTACATTGAAAGTGTAATCCCAAGAACTCAACGAAGGGCGTTTGCTCGTTATCCTACACTGGAATCTAGACAATTTCAATCGGAGAGGATGATGGACAACAGAACTCACGTTTGGTGATAATTGTACCCTATTTTAGGGCATGATCATATCATTCGAGCGCGGGGCTGTTTGTTTGTTACTCTCCATAAGTAGTCTAGAGCTTCAGTGTGGTAACAACATCAGTTCCCACGCTTTTTTCGTATAACTTAATTAATAATCCTTCTTTCCGAGAACTGAGAAGCACAAAATTCATAAATAGATTAGATTATGAATAAATCAGTTTTTTGGAGCCTTTTAGGCTTCATGGTTTGCATGCTGACATTTACAGCATGCAGTAGTGACAATGACATTAATGCTACAGGTATCTCTTTATCTGAAAAAGACATTCTTTTAGAAAAAGGATCATCGCATTTACTAAAAGCAGTCGTTTCTCCTGAAAATGCGACAAACAAAGATGTTAAATGGGCAACAAGTGATGCTGATATAGCCAGTGTTGACAATAAAGGCAACGTCACCGCCCTAAAAACCGGTACAGCTACAATAACTGTGTCTTTAATTAATGGAAACTTTACGGCTCAATGTAAGGTAACCGTTTCTTCTACTGTTTCTGGAGTAAGCTTAGACAAAACCAGTCTGTCTATAATAGAAGGTAAAACCGATATACTGGTAGCAACGATACTTCCAAATGATGCAACGAATAAAGAAGTAAAGTGGACATCTGACAATGAATCCGTTGCTAAAGTATCCCCTAATGGTGAGATTACAGCAATCAGACCTGGTTCAGCTACTATCACAGTTACTACAACAGACCAAAGCAAAACGGCACAATGCAAGGTAACCGTTACTCCTGTTGTTTCTGGGGTAACCTTAAACAAAACCAGTCTGTCTATAACAGAAGGTAAGACGGATATGCTGGTAGCAACGATACTTCCAAATGATGCAACGAATAAAGAAGTAACATGGACATCTGACAATGAATCCGTCGCTAAAGTATCCCCTAATGGTGAGATTACAGCCATCAGACCTGGTTCGGCTACTATCACAGTTACTACAACAGACCAAAGCAAAACGGCACAATGCAAGGTAACCGTTACTCCTGTTGTTTCTGGGGTAACCTTAAACAAAACCAGCCTGTCTATAACAGAAGGCAAAACGGATATGCTGGTAGCAACGATACTTCCAAATGACGCAACGAATAAAGAAGTAACATGGACATCCGACAATAAATCCGTCGCTAAAGTCTCTTCCAATGGTGAGATCACAGCAATCAAACCAGGTATTGCTACTATCACGGTTACTACAACAGACCAAAACAAAACGGCACATTGCAAAGTAACTGTGACATCATCAAAAAATATTAATTATAAACCCTACGGAAACTCTCAAAACTGGTAAACATTCTAAATAAAACGGTTATGAAAAAAACAAATAATATCCTTACTGTTTTCGCATTACTTATTGTATTAGTGATAACAAGTTGCAGCCAAGATAATATTTTATCTACAAAGACATCCGATTTTGAAAATTTAAGGTTCAAAGTCAATGTTGGGAATCCTATTAACACGAGGGCCGCATCAGATGGTAAAACTGCATGGTCAAAGGGAGATCAGATATATGTTTCCATTGATGGAGATAGAGACAATCTCTGTAATCTTGTTTATGATGGTTCTGACTGGAATGTAAATAAATTAACATCCACTGTAGATTTCAAAGAATCTGGAAAACTGAACGGTGTCTTTGCTGACACTTTAAAATATATCAATAGTCATATCACCACATGGGGAGATATTCTTTACACTGATGAAGGCTCCTATAAGAAAGATGGAGATGTTGTCAATATTAACCTGAATATGAATAAACGTCCCGTTGCCAAAGTGAAGATCAATGGTATCCCTGACGGTTTCTGGATAGAAAACATGAAGGAATATTCGAGTCTTAACATTTCAGACATGACTTGGGAAGACACATCTTCTGAAGGAAAATTAAACAAAGAGGACGAAGGAAATCAAACCTGTACGTTTTATGGAACTTTGGCTGCAAACGATGGCAATACGACTATCAGACTTATAAATGATAAAGGGGCATATTATAGTAAGACTTTTACTGGAAAGTCCATAGCAGCAGGAGATTACATAACGGTTCAAGGTCCGGAAGAGAGCAATGATTGGAACGCAATGATTCCTATTGATGGTATAACTTCAAAAGGTGATGTGAATTTGATGATTGACGGAACTGATAAGATTACAAATCATTATACATTGTCTCCTATAGATGCAACCCAAACAGCTTGCGAATATACATCTTCAGACAATAATATTGTAACAGTTGATAATGATGGCAATATTAAAGCTATATCAAGAGGTCAAGCTACAATAACTGTAAAATCAAAGGAAAGTAATGTATCTTGTAATATAAACGTTTCTGTTAAAGATCTTACTGATTTTATCACTGCGAAATCCTTGGGGATGAGTGGTGTTAGTATAAACGGGCATATACAATCTAATAGCACATTTTCTTGGTATTTTTCTAATGGTAGTCCTGTAAATGTAAAATTGATATCTCTACAACTAGTAGACGGTTCTACTGGAAATGCTGGAAATGAAATGAATATAAATGTTGATGTGAATGCAGGATCAGCTGTTTCATATAGTACAACAATTGGTTTTTTGGGTATTAACGAACCTGTTACATGCCGTTTTAAATATAAATACAACTCAAAAACGTATGTCATAACAGCTGTATGTAGTAATTGATATAATTAATTACTCAGTTTATTGCTAATTAAATTAATAATTCAAGTTTCGCAAGTGAAGAATCAGATGCATAAATTAACGTAAATTTGGAATAAAAGAGGCTTAGAAGTTTGTATAACTCATTGGAAATGAGTAACTTTATTCTTGCAAAAGAATAAAGCACAAACTTTGAAGCCGTAAACAAAGATACTACAATTCTATCAGATTTGAGAAGCGTTCCATAAACTTTTAAATATTTATAAAATCACTTCGTGATTTATTCACTTGCGAAAGTTAAGTCATAAATTTTATAAAATCCAAATATTTAATATTATCAGTTTTTCATCTATTGCCTTCGCCTACCTTTTATTCCCTTATGACCATTTCCTTTACCCCTATCCTGCCGCTTATAAGCCTCGTGGCTTATGTCATAGATTACCAAAAAAAATACGGCATTATAAAGAAAACCTAATACTCTTGCTTTTCCAAAAACCTTTAACTGATAAACATCCAAATAATCACAACCATTCAAACATCCATTTAGAAATGCTGTTACGATCAAGTTCATCGGCATTCATTATATAGTACCG
>DMYZ01000191.1:5799-6213 GCA_003483565.1 Prevotella sp. | reverse complement strand
ACTTATTTCTGCTGCAAGTCTATTTCCTCAGGTTTATGTTGAACAATATATCCATCTTACAGGCATTTCTCATCTTTTTCTTCTTCGCAATATACGGTATGACGATGATATACGGTTATATGATTGCTGTCCAGATAGCCATTGCCGCGATCATGGTTTATCAATTAATCAATCATCTTAATGGCATTCTTAAATTTTAGATAATGGAAATTTCTCATCTTACAAAAAGTTATGGAAAGTTAGAGGTTCTATCCGACATCAATATGGACTGCAAGCCGGGGCATATCTATGGCATTATGGGTGAGAATGGTGCCGGCAAGAGTACGCTCTTCCGATGTATAATGGGGCTTGAATCATTCAAAGGCGAAGTCAGAAAAGAAGATGTGTCCCAAATAGGCTATTTGCCTGACATCC
>DMYZ01000191.1:0-5516 GCA_003483565.1 Prevotella sp. | reverse complement strand
TGATGAAGATGAAAGGAGAAGGAAAACTATTGATAGTATCCTCTCATATCATCGCTTCATTAGCAGATATATGTGATAAGATCTTTTATATTTATCAAGGTAAATTGGCTGATATTTTTGTTGGATGTAGTGTAAGTGAAATAGAGGATGCCATTTCAAAGAAATATCTGCATCTGTGAAATAAATGCAATCATTATTTTTCGCTTGTTATTTTATCTGTAATTTTTCATATTCTTGATTTTTTACCCTTTTGTGTAGTGGGAAAGATCTTTATTATTCTTATATTTGCCGAAAAAATAATGGAAGAAAGATATACAAGAAACCGGATTTACATTTCTGAGAAGGAACAGGAGGAAATCAAGCACTTTCGGATACTCCTAGGAGGGGCAGGCATAGGAAGTATTATTGCAGAATGTGCGCTGAGATTTGGTTTTGAGACGATAACGATTGTGGATGGTGACCGGGTTGAGAAAAGTAATCTTAACAGGCAGAACTATACCTCTGATGATGTCGGGAATTTCAAGGCGGAATGCCTGGCCCGAAGGCTGTTACAGATTAATCCCAATGCACATATCACCTTTCGTAATGAATTTATTGACAAGGGAAATGTGAAGGAAATGATAAGCAATCAAGATATAGCTATTAACGCACTTGATTTTGCGAGTGATATCCCTTTCCTTTTTGACCGTATCTGTAAGGATAAAAGCATCCCGGTACTGCATCCTTATAATTTTGGCTGGGGAGGTTTTCTTGCCATTGTTGATCCTAAGGGATATTCCCTTTCCGAATTGTCTGATCGTCCGGATCATTTTGAACTGAAGGTTGCTGACTATGTTACAGGATACCAGACATTCTGGCAAAAGCCACAGGAGTGGTTGGATAAGATTGTCTGTGAATACAAGAAAGAGAAGGGTATGCTTCCACCTCCTCAGTTGTCAATCGCATCGTGGATAGTAGCCGGACTATGTACAACGGCTATATTTCGACTTGCCACTGGAAAACCTGTCAGATATTTCCCTAAATTCTACTTGTCCTCATTATCGGAAGAATAAATCGAAGATTACAATAATTGATAGGTGACGGCGTAAGCTAAAGCTTCTGTAATGTTTTTCACCTTTAACTTTTTAAAAAGGTTACGCTTGTAGAACTTGATGGTATCATCGGATCTGCACATCCGTTCGGCAATTTCATCTATTGTCAGCCCTTCAGAAGAAAGAAGGAGAACTTCCTTTTCTTTTTCCTTGAGTATTGCACCTTTATTGCTTTTCCACTGGTGTGACTTTTCTGAATATGTCCAGTATGTATTGGAACCGGTGATATGAAATTCTATATGACCGGCCGATTTTTGGGAAGACAAGGACACGATGCACAGGGCTATCCATATCCTTCCATTTTTTGTCATCATTATTGGGGACAACTTATGATTAATCAGAATCTTCTTGTCACCGTTGATCAGATGGAAATCGTATGTGATAAAACTCTTACACTTTCCGGTATCCGGTATGCTGTTAAAGAATTTAAATCCGCTGCTGTTGATTTCCACGAGCATTTTCAGTTCCTTTTCCGGTACGTTCTTCAAATAGAAAGCATATCCCCTGTCCTGTACCTCTTTTGCTGTAAGCCCACAAAGAAACAATGGATTCTCAGAAACATAAAGAAAATTCTGTTTGTAATAATCTATGAGATAAATGCTTTGATAGGACATGCGGGCAAAAGCTTTAGCCGTACAGATAAGTGGGTCGATCAGCCGGTATTGCTCATCCCCAATATTTTCAACGGAATTAGAGGCAATAAAGAAATCTGACGTTTTTGTCATGTTGATGTTTTTGATCTAGTTTCAAAGACAAAGATACATGTTTCTGATGAAAAAAGTGATAAATTACTACACAAAAGTGTAGAAATATTTGACGAAGGACATATTTGTTTCAAAAAATGATGATAGAAATTTGTCTTTTTGGTACTTTTGCATAAAACAAATGAATATGGAGAACAAAATAGCTGAATTTGATAACTACGATATTTTTCAAGCAGACATGAACAACTTATATGAAATAAGTGAATTTACCGTCAGGCAAAATTATGATCATCATCAGAAGTTTTATGATAAGAGGAAAATGGAAAATGATGTAATGTCTGTCTATTCAGAAGAACAATATCTATATGATTCAGATTCTCATATTTATATTGCCCGTAATCACAAGTATGAAATTCTTGGTTGTATCCGTTCCTTCCATTGGGATCGAAGGAAAGTACTGCCTATGGAGAAAATTTTTCATATTAATCCGTTAACCTCCATACATCAAGAGCTAAAGTATAATTACTGGCATGTCGGACGTTTTGCCGTGGATTCTTTCCGAAGTTTATCGACAATCGTTTTGTTCAAGAGACTGATGGTTCTGGCTGTAAGGCCGATTATAGAGGATGAGTATAGTTATATGATTGCCGAGATAGACAGCAGACTTCTGAGGATAATGAATGAATTGGGATTTAAAACCAATAGGATGGGTAAATCCGTATTTTATCTTACCTCAGAAACTGTACCTGTTTTTTCCAATAAAGAAGGTATACGAGGATTTTATTCAAAATATGGAAACCTATGTTGAATCATAATAGGTGAGGGTTTCATCATCTTTCTGAATAGTCTGGTGGTGTTACTGACATTAATAAAATAATAACTCATGTATGATGTAGTGATTTGAAGCGAATGAAACTTTCAGTGAACTCTCAACGGAATCCACTGATAATACTCTCAGGTTGTCCACAACGGACAAAATACAAGAACTTATACCACACACTGTTCTGGAATTTGCAGAAGTTTGTAGTTGCCGAAGCAGATAATCCAGTTAGTGCTATGGTAGAAGGTAATGTTCATAATGCATACTTTGTCCATTTTGAATATAAAATAAAAGGTACCCGATTCAAATGTCGGACATGTTTTTTTGAACCTAAAATATTACTCATGAGAATGATACAAAAGAAATAAATTGATTTTAAGAGACACTAGTGAAAAATATTAGTTTTGCATCATACTATTAACGATATAAAATTGTATAATCTGAATGAAATATCTCCTTCTTCTTTTATTTATATTTATTGTCCGGTATTCTTCTGCTCAAATTTTGGAGAAAAATCCTATATCTTTATCAATAGAAGGATGTTCTGATTCTTATGATACATGGAGCATTATTCCATCCTTTATGTATAAGCCTTTCCACTTCCTTAGCTTGTCAGTAGGATTAAGATTTTCTGATTTTTGGAATCAATCCAATAATTCTTTCTCAGGAGATGCTGGGGAGCACCTTTGGAGAATTACAGACAAATCAGATTTTTCTTATCACATAGCATTTCAGCCTGAAATAAAATTTTATACTCCTGATATAACTATAGATAATGATGGTGATGCTGTTCTGTTTTCTTTAGGAATGGGTGAAATAATGCCTTTTCCTAAACGGGGAAAAGGATATGTTGATTTTCTTAAGAAAATTGGAAATACAGCAATCTTTGATTATCAAAAGTTTGTCAAAAATACAGGTAACAATAAAAAAGCATACACATTTGCTGATGTAACAGGTTATATTAAATCTGATATCTGGAGTTTAGGACTCGGCTATCGAGTTACTCACTATGACATATATGGCTGTTCGAGAAAGTTATTTATAAATGGTCAAAAGGTAAACTTCCCTCGAAAAGCAAATAATACTGAAGTATATATTGTAATAAATTATTGTTTTACAAATAAAAAATCATGAAAAAAATTATTTTTTTATTCTTCACATGCTTACTTTTCGTCTCATGTGAAAACAATGATTTGGTTAATGCCAACCAATCATCTTCAACATCATGTTCTACAACATCAGGAATTGATAATTTAATAAATTTCAATTCAAGTAAAGATTTAGAGAATGTTATTAATACAAATGGAGATCTGACACGTTCTGTAGTATCTAAATTCAGAATTGGGGGGAATTTTATTTCTCTAATGGATGCTGTCACACCATCATATGAACATTGGGACGACTTTAGTAAGGATGAACAAGATACTATTCTAGCCGATCATCTAACATATTATGAAGCTTTGGGCTATGAAGACCTTGTTCCAAATGAGAATTTTGCAAAACTTTTAAACTACAAAGGGGAAGTTATTGTAGATGATTCACTTTATCGTATCACTCCACTAGGAACTCTTTGCTCAGACACTCTCAATTATAAAGATTTAGATCAATGCTACAATCAGTTATTAGAATCGAATGATAGTATAACATTTAACAATAATAGTTATATAAGACTTTCCCCAACTGTTATTCTTTATAATACATTCGCAAGCACTAATAAGTCTAATTTTCAATATAATACTCGTGCGGGGGGTGGTATACCACTACAGTATTATAGTTTTAAAAGCAATGGATGGGTATGGAGACAAATAGGACATGTTTTCGGAGATCGTTCTACTAAGCATTACGAATATTTACATAAAAAGAGAGTAAATGGTTCCCTTTATGATTATAATTATGGTGTATATCATGAATCTGGAGTTTTTGTTTCTGCAAGTCGCAAACGTGGTGGTTTTTTTAGAAAATTAAATGGATGGAAGGATATTAATGCAGATGAATTAAACATAACATGCAAAAACATAGTATTTAGGTTGGACTACAGAACACCATCAACTATTCAAATGCCTTCTGGAATTACATTTATAAGTAATAGTAACATGATTACAACAAACATGAGTGACACAAGGCTGAAAACTGTTGATATTCTTGGATATGATATTAATTATAAAGATATTGCAAATGCTGCAAAACAAGGTTTTAAAGCTTTAAGTAATTTAATAAAACATCAGGTATCACCTGATACAAAAGCAGTTAGAATTGTGACTCCAAATGTATTATATACAATAATTTTAGAAAGCCAAATTTCTCAAAAGAACACAAAAAAGATTAGGAAAGTCTTTAATTCTGGTGTGAATTTTTATATTTCTAGTAATGTACTTAAGAAACCCTTATCCATAGCTTCTGCAAGAGACATATTTAACGGATTAATGAACATCCCTGTTAAACATATTGATTCAGGAAGAGTCATTCTAACATCCAAAATTAATGGACAATGGGGAGGTATCGTTATCGACAAGGATTATCCTAATGGCGGAACAGAAAATATTATAAAATAAAAACTTATGTTTAAGAAAATAGCTTTCATAACATTATTCATTTGTTTCTATTGCAATAGTTATGCACAACAAGAAACAAAGACTTTAAGTTTTGAACCCCATATAGGGATATCTATTTCTAATCTTACAAATGCCAATTTAGATGCTAAAACCGGATTTGTAGCTGGGATGAATCTCCAGTATCAATTAACAAAAAACTTTGGTTTTGTCACAGGATTAGAATACTCTAATTACGGAGCAAAAGATGGTGATGCAAATCTAACATTAGGATATATTGATTTACCAATACTGGGGAAATATTATATATATAAAGGACTATCCACCTACGCAGGTTTACAATTTGGATACA
>DMYZ01000186.1:1729-6484 GCA_003483565.1 Prevotella sp. | reverse complement strand
AATTGCATTGAGGTACCAAGCATACCTCAACCGTTATATAATATTAGTATATATTGACTAAATTCTGTCTATTAAATGGCTTTTTTGAGATTTTGAATATATTATTATCTAATATAATCTAAAAAATGTTCGTCATATGTTCGTCATATAAAAATAATAATTATCTTTGCAGAAAAGGTTTTGCTATGATTAAGATAATCTTGAGAACGATGAAAGATAACACATGGGGTGTTTTGGCATTATGTGTAAAGTCCAGAAAATTGGGCGTAAATACTGATATAAGTTTACATTGCAAGATTAAGACAAAAGACTTCGTAATTAAGAGTGGATTACCAAAGAGATATGATGTTCGTCCTGTCAAAGAATTGCATGGATTATCCTATGCACAGTTGACAGACCGGCTTCATAAGATAATAAGAGTTCTCAGTGCGGCGGAAGAAGAAGGAACATTAACGGTGGATATGGCTCGTAATGTAGCTCGTAATGTAATAACCCAGGAAGCTCCAGAAGTAGGACTGAAAAGGGCAAGTAAATGTATGACGTTGAAAAATTTTATTTCAGAGTATATCTCTGATTGTGAATCTGGAAAACGGTTAAAAAAGAAATCAACGCGAAGAATAGCACCTTTAACAATCAAGGGATATAAAGGATTTCTGTCTCAGCTGATTGCATATCAAGAAAGTCGTCATAAAGTAATTGAATTCTCTGATGTCAACATGGATTTCTATCATGATTTCTGCCAGTTTTTCCTCGAAAAAAAATATTCTCCAAATACTATTGCCAGACATATTCGTATCTTGAAGATTATGATGTATGCAGCTAAAGATATGAAACTTACGGATAACCTTGACTTTACCTGTTCAGACTTCGCTGCAAATTGGGAGGATGTTGACAATGTGTATCTGACTGAGGATATGGTGCAGCAGATGTACAGTCTTGTGATTACAGATGATACAATCAAAAGCTTTGTCAGAAATCTGCCGGAAAGTGAACAGGATTTGTGGAAAAGAAAATTAAGAAGAGCTGATACTAAAAAGCTTCTTAATGAAGCTAAGGATATATTTACCGTAGGTTGTCTGACAGGTCAGCGTGTCAGTGATTATAAGCGCATTGACAAAAGTATGTATAAGACTCTGCGGGACGGAAAGCAATATATCATGATTACTCAGGAAAAAACAGGAAAAACAATTTATATTCCGGCTGACAAACGTGTAAAGGTGATCCTTAATCGTTATGATGGCAAACTCCCTCATATCTATGACCAGGATCTTAATGAGCGTATTAAGATTATCGGACGTATTCTTGGCTGGACACAGGTGGCAGGCATCACGGTTCGTAAAGGACTGATGGAATATAAGTCAAAGAAAAAATTTTATGAATGCATAAAGACTCACACGGCCAGAAGGACGTTCGCTACGAATGCTTATAAAGCAGGAGTACCTCTGTCTGCAATCATGGCCGTAACAGGTCATTCAAGTGAGGCTATGCTAAAAAGATACCTCAAACTTGATGATAAGGAACGTGCAATTCTCGCTTCTGCAGAATTCAGTAAAGTAGCTATGGGGTCTTAATACTTTTGATTACATCCTTCAGTATGTCCACTTGCGCGCGTAGTTTTTCCATTTCTGCCTTTTGATCTTCATTGTTGGGGATGGCCTCATCGAAAAAATAGCCTACAGGGACATGATAATGCGCTGCTATTTTTTCAAGAAGATCTACTTTAAAAGGGCGCTCTTTGTAGATGATGTTGTACATCGTCTGATAGGTCGTTCCTATTTCCTTAGCCTCAGCGTGCTTATCCTTGGCTTGCTCGAAAAGAGTTTTTAATCTGTCTCTGTTCATATCATAGTCACTAATTTCTATAAAATGTTAGAAATCTGAAGCTTTATCCAGATAGTAGATTGGACCGTAATCCAAAGAAAGATATAAACGTCTCTTACCATCTTTCCCATTGCTTTTTTCCAAATGAATAGTTCCAAGCACTTTAGTGTTGTCTTTAGGATTCAACCCGAACTTATAGCAGACAAAACCTTGGTCATTTGTGTATTTACCTAGGTATTCTTCTTTATATTTATCTGCTATAGCGTCATATAGATCGTCCCTCATGATTTCTGCAGCAGAAACATTTGACAGACTAAAATAGGATTCAAAATGTGCAGCATTAAAATAAGAGGCTGAACTATTTCTTTGAAAACTAAACTCAGCATAATCGAAGTCCATATCTCCCATGGATAAATTATAAATCTCTATTTTCCCTCCATCTTCAAGAACGTTACTTTGCCCAAAACGATTTACCAAGGCTGATTTTACTTCATCGTAACTACTTCCAAAATTGATTCCAAGGACTGATTGTGCATTACATTCAAAAACAAATTCGGCCAGAAAAAAGAGTAAAAAGTATTTTTTCATGTTCTATTAATATTTTGATTATACTTTTACAAATATTCTTAATTACGTATAGATTTATGTTCTTTCAACTTAATTACCCTACATTTTCGCTTTCTTTTTCTTTATTCCACTTAGTATCTTTTTTTAGGGATTCTAGGAGTTCATCTTGTAATTGTGCGTTTTTCTTTTGTAGTTCGGAAATTACCTTTTGCTGACTTAAGATCGCTTCGGTTAGTTTATTTATTTGCTCAAAAACCTCATGACTCATTGAAATTGTTTCAAGTAAATTTTTATCACCAGACAAGGCAGAAAAGGCGGTTTTTCCGATGACGTTATTAACCTGCTGGATAAAATCCAATTTTACGCTCTTCGCATATAAACGGCTATTGAGTGCTTGCGGAGTGATACCCAGTTTATTCGCTATATCAACAAGCGAATATCCATTATTCAATATTTTCTCTTTAAGTTCTTTTCCTGTCATAATATAAAGTTTGTTAAAATAAAGATAAAATAAATACTTTATAAAGACTTTTGTGTATATTTGTATTCGATATACTTTATACTTTACATTTCTGTTTACAAAAATAGCAATTAAAGTCAAGAAAAACAAAAAAATTAAGGATAAAAATGGAGGAAGAATTTTTAACAGAAAGAGAAAAAAAATTGTGTGAGAACACGCACAAGATCTGTGAGGCTTATAAAAAGCTTGCACCAGCGGTTATGGCAAGCGGCCATAAGCCATGGCGTGCAATTAAGATTATTGCTTCACGGTTTGATTGCACTCCAATGTGGGTCCGAACTATACTCCGCAGAAACGGATTATATCAAGATGCGCAGCATACTCTGCAGGAGTTCAAGAAAAAGGAGGTAGAAAATGTATGAAAGTTCACCGGAGAAATTTATACTCATCAAGCCTGAGGAGTTAAAAGCGATGATGGGGAAAATGAAAGAAGATGTACTTGAAGAGCTGCGTTCTGATATATCCCCGGAATATCTGTCCGCAAAGGACGTGGAAAAGACGCTGTCCGTATCACACGGCACCGTCTGGAACTGGACCAAGCGGGGGATTCTTCATCCCGTGAAGATCGAAGGACGGGTTCTTTATGAGAAATGGGAGATGTTGAAAATTTTAAATGAAAGGAAAATCTGACATGGAAAAGATAATCAAGGATTTTTTATCAGAAAAATTTACAAAGAAAGAGCTTGTCAAGTATGGCCTCATCGAGCCTGCAATACTCGTAATCGTACTTATTCTTATTTCGGCTCTTGAATGATATTGTCATGGGAAAATTTACCTGCAAAGTGTGTCTGTTTGCGCATCTGATACAATACGAAAATGATCCGTTGTTAGCAGCATGTCGGAAAAGAAAAAATGATACTCCTTTTTTTAAAGAGAATTATGCTGTTGACGTAGCCTGCAGGCCTTCCTGTAAATGGTTTGTTAGATCACTTGTTGACTTAAAAATCGAACACAGATGAAAGAAAGTTTTGTCCTTTATACTGGTCAGTATACTGCGATAAAGTCGTTATCCTTAGAGGCAAAAGGAGAACTCTTGGATGCACTTTACCGCTATGTGATAGATGGGACTGTTCCTGATTTCACAACAGCAGAAATAAAAATGGCGTTTAATTTTATCCGTATTCAGATTGACAGGGATCAGCATAAATATATCACTATTTGTGAAAAAAGGGCGATGGCCGGCAGGAGAGGGGGACGTCCAAAAGCAAAAAAAACAAATGCTTTTAAAAAAAGCAAAGCAAAACAAGAAAAATTGAAAAACCCTGATACTGATAATGATACTGATAATGATACTGATAATGATACTGATAATATATATACAAAAAAAACAAAAAAAGAAAATCATGAAAAAAAATTTATTGAGATTGTGAAAGACTTCAATAGTCAGGTTAACAATACAGGCTCTTCTGTAAAGCCCGTACGGGTTCTGAATGACCTCAGAAGAGAATCACTGGCTAAGATACTATCAATGTACAGCCCCGGGCAAATACGGATAGCTATACACAACGCCCTTATGAGTTCTTACGTGAATGGCCGAACGGCCGAACGGAAAAGACCGGTTGATTTTGACTGGCTTATAGAAGAAAAGAACTTTGCCAGGGCCTTTGAGGGGAGTTTATAAAAGCAAATAAAGCAAAAGGTTTATGAATCATATAGAATCAAAATTACAAATCAGGTGCGTGAAGTGGTTTGCATACGAATACCCTTCCTTCAGGACCCTTCTTTTCCACCCGAAAAATGAAGGGAACGGTTCTCACATTCAGGGAGCTATAGCGAAGGCAGAGGGTGTTGTACCTGGTGTACCGGATCTCCTGCTTACGGTTCCTTCTGGGGCATATAGCCTTTTG
>DMYZ01000186.1:0-1452 GCA_003483565.1 Prevotella sp. | reverse complement strand
TGCAGAAGCGAGTAACAGAGCTCTACGTCGTAGACGCCATGAGCTTTACAGAAGCAGAAAGTATGATCATTGAGGAAATGTCTTCTTACATTAGTGGAGAAATGACTATCCAGACGATTAGTCGTGCTTCATACAGCGAAATATTCTTGAGCAACGTTGAGGCGGACGATAAGTGGTATAAGGCAAAACTCCAATTCAATGACATTGACGAGAAAACAGAGAAGGAAAAGCATTCCTATGTCAATTATCTCGTGAACGCAGGCAATATTGAAGCTGCCCGGAAGCATATTGATGAGGCTATGAAAACATCAATGATTCCTTATGTGGTCAAGTCGATTTCAGAAACAAGTATTATGGATGTTTTTAAACATAAATTATAACAGATTATGAACAAAAAGGAAATAGAAGAGATTATTAAATCCCTGCAAAGCAAGAATATTGATAAGAGTAATGAATGCTACCTTCTGATCGCTAAAATTGATGATGGAACTGTCGGAGTATGCGGGGCTGGTAACAACACGGAGTTAGCGAAAGCCGTAGCATGCTGGATGGGTGGTGATCCTGATTGCGCCGCTGCCGTCAAGGGAGCAATGTTTATGTATGATCAGCTGTTTAAATTTAATGGTGCTCATGTAATGGCGGAACTGAAGGCAAGGGAAGTGAGAGAATATTTATATCGTCTATTTGGACCGGAAACCGCAAAGGAGGATAAGATTCATGAGTAAGGAAAAGGCACAGAACAGGTATCTTATTGCTGTTGATGTCGGGGAAACTTCTGACTGGTCAAGCACTATCGTATTCGATCCATACGGTAAGCTTGTATCGGTGGTGGAAAAGGAGAAACATTCATGAGTAAGGAAAAGGCCCGGAGTTTTTTCAACCTGGTGGCAAAGATGCGATCAGCTCAACGTAACTATTATGCAGCTCGAAAAAAGAACCCAGAGCAGGCCAAGATGTACCTTAAGGAGAGTATAGATATAGAAAGGCAGGTTGACAGTGTAATATCAAAAACATATGATATTCTGAATGCCAGGAAAGCCTTACTATTAAAAGAACATGGAAAAACAGATAAGTGATATTATGCATACACCAATCACATATTATGGAGGGAAGCAGCAGCTAGCAAGTAAGATTATATCCATGATCCCAAAGCATAAGATCTACTGTGAACCATTTTTCGGTGGCGGAGCTGTCTTCTTTGCTAAAGGAAAATCTTTTCTGGAAGTCATTAATGATACGAATAATCTCCTTATCAACTTCTATCAACAGTGCATTGAGAATTTTGATGCATTGCAGTTTAAGATTCAACATACCGTTTACAGCGAAGCGTTGTCTAACGAAGCTATAGGAATATACAATCATTCAAAATAACATACTAAAGTTGCTAACGCCTGGGCTTTATGGGTTATGACTAACATGAGTATAATGGCTACTCCTGATGGTGGGTGGAAA
>DMYZ01000151.1 GCA_003483565.1 Prevotella sp. | reverse complement strand
TCATAATGCATTGGATAGAATTACAAGTTTCGCGTTAGACCAGGAAGAAAGGCGGAGATTAAAATTTTCCCCGCCTTATTAATATGTTTGATTCTGTGATCAAACTCCCATCATTAATGATGGTCCGAGAAAGTAGGTTGACCATCCTTCATCGGATTGGTTCCTTTTCTTGTGTCAAATATAGAAAACATATTAATAGGATGCAAGTAAAATGTTCATTATTTTTTGATTTTAACATTGGAAACGCGCACACTATATAAGATTAATTAAAATGAGGAAATATTGTTGATGTCTCCATGCTTAGTTGATTACTATTAACACCACATTCATCTAAATAGGTACGAGTAGCATAATACATTACATTGTCATCATTCTGATGTGAATAAGCCAATACAGTATACAGACAGTTGTTCTTGTTTGTTTGATTGCTGCTCAATATATCCAAACCATGTTCGTCAAGGTAGGTGATGAGATCCTTAAGATGACTTGCCAGATAACCTTTAACATTATCGTTTTCTACGATGCTTAGGAATCTCGTTCCTGCAGGAAAAGTGTAATCTTTCATATCTGTTCTCTAATAATCTATTTGTTTTCGTATTACGGAATGCAAAATTATTAAAAATATTGATATGTCATATCAATCATCCTTATTTTTTGAAAGGGTTTAAAATTAGTTAACTCAAAATGTTTGACAATATGTTGTAACTTGTTTATAATTAGATATATCTATATAATATATTAGATGTAAACTTTAAGCAATTTTCCTAATTCGATTTTTTTATACACTATCATTCTATGTAAATATTAATGATTGCTCATTTGTCTTTATTGTGTAATTTTAGCTGTAATCAATTATTCTTCAGGAATTATGGTGACTTGTTCCTTGATGTTTTTATCCATATTGGCTGCAGCACGTCTTCCATCTCCCATGGCAAGGATAACGGTAGCCCCGCCACGTACGATATCTCCACCGGCAAAAATGTCGGTTTGCGAAGATTGCATTTTGTTGTTGACAACGATAGTATTTTTCCTACCTAGTTCAAGTCCGGGAATACTTTTGGGTACGAGTGGGTTAGGAGATACACCTACAGCAACTATGACTTGATCGCACTCTATAGTAACTGTTTTTCCTGTTGTTTCAGGACGACGGCGCCCAGAGTCGTCTGGATTACCTAATTTCATTATGTCAAGGATTGCAGCTCTTACAGCTCCATTTCCATCTGCAAGATATTCCTTCGGATTATGCAAGGTTAAAAAGTGAATACCTTCTTCTTTAGCATGCTTGACTTCTTCGAGGCGTGCCGGCATTTCTTGTTCTGAGCGCCGGTAGACCAGAGTGACATCAGCTCCAAGACGTTTTGCTGTACGGCAAGAATCCATTGCAGTATTTCCTCCACCCACAACTATGACTTTTCTTCCAAGGTTGATAGGGGTGTCTGTATAAGGATTTGCAGCATCCATAAGATTAACACGAGTAAGATATTCATTTGATGACATGATATTAATGGCATTTTCTCCTGGAATATCCATAAAGCTAGGCAAGCCTGCACCAGATCCGATGAAAATGCCCTTGAATTCTTTTTCTTCCAGTTCTCCTACTGTTATTGTTTTGCCTATAATGCAGTCTGTGATGAAGTGGACTCCCATTCTTCTTAGGTTTTCTATTTCGACATCTACGATGCGATTAGGAAGTCGGAATTCTGGGATACCATATTTCAATACTCCTCCGATTTCATGCAAAGCTTCGAAGACATAGACATCATACCCTTTTTTTATCATATCTCCTGCAAAACTTAGTCCTGACGGTCCAGAACCTACAACCGCAACTTTAATGCCATTGGATGGCGCAACCTCAGGTAATGAACTTGCTCCGCTCTCTCGCTCATAATCAGCAGCGAAGCGTTCCAAATATCCTATTGCAACAGCTTTACTACCCATTTTGAGATGCACACATTTGCTTTCACATTGTTTTTCCTGAGGGCAGACTCGACCGCAGACAGCAGGGAGGGCAGAAGTATTCTTTAATACTTTTGCAGCGGCAAGAAATTGTCCTCGCTCAATATTTTTGATAAATGACGGAATGTCAATATTAACAGGGCATCCTTCTATGCATGAAGGTCTACCGCAGTCAAGGCATCTTTTGGCTTCAATTAAAGCCATCTTTTTTGTTAGTCCCTGATCAACTTCTTCCAGTCTGGTAGTAGCACGATAGACTGGGTCTAGTTCCGGCATTTGTACTCGTTCTATGGCCACTCTTTCCTTTGGTTTCATGGATGCTCTTAAATCCTTTCTCCATTGTGCGTCATGATCTGTTAGGATTTCAATAGACTCACTTGTTGGTATTACATCCATCGACACGATATCAGAGTGATTTTTTTTCTGTTCATTCATCTGATTAAAGTGTTCTTGGAAATGATCCATTTCTTCCTTTTCCGCATTTTTGAAGGTACCCATGCGCTTAAACATTTCGTCCCAATCGACGAGAGCACCGTCAAATTCCGGACCATCAATACAGACAAACTTAGTCTTTCCTCCAATCGTCAGTCTGCAGGCTCCACACATACCCGTGCCATCAACCATGATCGTGTTAAGAGATACATCAGTAGGAATATTGTATTTTTTAGTGAGAAGACAACAGAATTTCATCATAATCGGAGGGCCTATAGCAAAGACTTTGTCAATATGTTCCTGTTGGATCAGTTTCTCTATTCCCACGGTAACAACCCCTTTTCCTCCATAGCTGCCATCATCAGTCATAATAAGGGTCTCATCAGAACTTTTGCGAACTTCATTTTCCATAATGATAAGATCCTTATTTCTTCCGGCTAAAATTGAGTGAACCCGGTTTCCGGCAATTTTCAA
>DMYZ01000159.1 GCA_003483565.1 Prevotella sp. | reverse complement strand
CACTGTTGCTAATGTCGCAAGTAATATTTTTGCAGCCTTTGCTTCTATCAGCGGATATCCGATTAATGAATTTCATCTTCATCATACCGGGGCGCGTCCTGTTCCCTTTCTTCATATTCATGGAAAGGCGGATAATTTTGTAAAATATATTTATGTACCTAAAATTGTTGATGATATGGTTGCAAGAAATGGTGCGGTACCAGTCCCAAAGAAAACGTCTGTATTAGGAAAATATGATAAAAGTGTATATGGTGCTACTAGCGGAGGATTTCCTTATGTCTTTTATGAGATTGATGGTATGGGACACAATGATTACACAACAAATACAGAAGATGGGAATTCAGCATTGACAATGTGGAAGTTTATGAGTCAATATACTCTTGAAAGTCCTTGCGATACTACTCTCAAATGGCGTCCTAATGTGGAGACTCCAGATTGGGATCCTGAGTCTCATGGATGGACGGTCAATAAGGGTAATATATTGTTGGGCTTTGGTGCAGAACAGCAAACTTCACAGAATCAGAATGTGTATCGTTCTTTGCAATTGGAAAATGGAAAATATAAATTGTGTTTTCATGCTGATGGAGATACCCGAAAACAGATTACGGTTAACTTGTGTAAGCTGACGGGTAATCATCAGGTTATAATTGATAAAAAAATGTCGGTAGGTAATGATATTGTTCTTGATTTTTCGATTACCGATGGATGGGGTGAATATAGTTTCAGAATATTACGAGATAAGGTAACAGATGTTGTGAAAATTAGTAAATTAGGTATTTATTTGGTAAAATAAAAGGAGATACTTTATAAATATTTAAAGGATTCAAATTAATGAGGAAATTATTAATAATATCGATTCTTATCCTATATTCCATAGTTTCAGTAACTGCTGATTTGAAACTTTGGTATGTTCAACCTGCCAGAATTTGGCAAGAGGCTTTGCCTATAGGTAATGGACATCTTGGTGGAATGGTTTTTGGTGGAATCAGTCATGATGAACTGCAAATTAATGAGGAAACAGTCTGGGGAGGAGGCCCTCATAGTAATGTGAGACCAGTGAATCCAGATACGTTGAGTGAAATCAGAAGGTTGATCTTTCAAGGTCAGACTGCTATAGCTCAGGATATGATTAATCGTAATTTTATGACCGGGCAAAATGGTATGCCTTATGAGACTGTTGGTTCTTTATGTTTTGATTATCTATTGAAAGGACGTGTTTCAGATTATCATCGTGAACTGGATTTAAACCATGCAGTAGCGTCTACTTCTTTTAAAGTAGGTGGCGTAACTTTTAAGCGTGAAGTCTTTTCTTCTTTTACGGATGAAGCAATTATTATCCGGTTGGATGCAGATAAAAAACAACAATTGAATTTTACAATCAGTTATCAATCTCCCCTTAAACATTCTGTTCGGGTAGAAGGAGAACAACTGGTCATGGAAGGTTATGGCACGGATCATGAAGGAGTAAAGGGTGTTATCAGAGCGAACACTCGTACGGCGTTAAAAGTGAAAGATGGCAAGATTAACTGCCATGATGACTCTATTTCTGTAAGCAATGCTACAGAAGTGATTTTATATGTTACTACAGGCACCAATTTTGTCAATTATCATGATGTAAGCGGAAACGAAATTTCCTGTTCCATGGAAAAGCTTCAGCGGGCTATGAAAAAATCCTATATATCAGCTTTGAATAATCATGAAACCTTTTACCGGAAAGAATTTAATAGAGTAAAACTTAATATTGGTACTTCGAGATATGCCAATCTTCCTACTGACGAGAGGCTTCGTCTTTTTCAGCAGACGAATGATCCAGCGCTGGTTGCCTTAGTCTTTCAATATGGCAGATATCTACTGATTTCTTCTTCACAACCTGGAGGTGAACCAGCTAATCTTCAAGGACTTTGGAATAAGGAGTTAAGGGCCCCATGGGATGGTAAATATACGATTAATATCAATACGGAAATGAATTACTGGCCGGCGCAGATATGTAATTTGCCTGAAACAGAGTTGCCTTTGATTCAGTTGGTCAAAGATTTGAGTGTTACAGGCCGGGAGGCTGCACGGAAGATGTATAATGCCCGTGGTTATATGGCACATCATAACACCGATATATGGCGTACGGCCGGAATGGTAGATGGTGCTACTTGGGGAATATGGCCTAATGGAGCCGGTTGGCTTTCAACACATCTCTGGCAGAGATATCTTTTTAATGGTGATAAGAATTATCTTAGAGATGTGTACCCTCAGCTTAAGGGTGCTGCAGATTTTTATTTGTCAGCTATGGTCAGGCATCCCAAATATGGTTGGATGGTTACGGTTCCTAGCATATCTCCGGAGCATGGTCCAAACGGTAAGCCGTCTGTTATTGCCGGATGTACAATGGACAATCAGATTGCTTTTGATGTGTTGAATGATGCTTTGCAGGCAACTAAGACACTTGGAGGACCTCAGAAATATATAGACAGTTTGCAAAATCAGATTGACCAGTTGCCACCGATGCAGATAGGCAAATATAATCAGTTGCAAGAGTGGCTGGAAGATGTAGATGATCCTAAGGATAATCATAGGCATGTTTCTCATGCCTATGGCTTGTTTCCAAGTAATCAGATTTCTCCCGTCCGTACTCCTCAACTTTTTGAAGCTATTCGAAATACACTTATACAGCGTGGAGATGAGGCTACGGGATGGAGTATCGGCTGGAAGATTAATCTTTGGGCGAGGCTGCTTGACGGCGACCATGCCTATAAGTTAGTGAAGTGTTTACTGAATATTCTTCCAGCTGATTCTGTAGTGTCTTTATATCCTCATGGCCGGATGTATCCAAATCTTTTTGATGCCCATCCACCATTTCAGATTGATGGTAATTTTGGTTTTACTTCAGGCATAGCTGAAATGCTGGTTCAAAGTTATGATGGTAAGATACAGTTGCTACCGGCTTTACCTTCTTTGTGGAATAAAGGTAGTGTTTCAGGATTAAAGGCTCGTGGAGGTTTTGAAATATCTATGAGATGGCGTTCTGGAGAATTGCAAACTGCATCTGTCTATTCTGCCATAGGGGGGAATCTGAGAATAGGTTCTTATGTTCCATTAACAGGTAAAAATTTAAAAAGAGCCAAGGGGAATAATCCTAATCCTCTGTTTATTGTACCTGTAGAAAAACAGCCTGTTATTTCACCGCAGGCAAGGCTCTCTGGGATACATCTTAGGAAAATCTATCTATATGATATAAATACAAAGGCTGGAGAAATGCTTTTCCTGAGGCGCGATACTCATAGGTTATAAGAAAGATATTGGTGTCATTCCTAATATCACAATGGCGAGTATTGTAAGTCCGTAAGTTATGAGTATTGCCTTGGGGCGCTGTCTGCTTACCTTGAGTGCATACTTTCTGTTCACGAGCCGGAACGTTCCCCATGTCATAGCGATGCCGAGCAGAGATCCGCAAAGAACATCTCCCGGGTAGTGTACGCCAAGATAAATACGTGAATATCCGATCGTTATCGCGAATAGAACAAAAATGCACCGCGACAATTTGTCCTTGTAGGTCATCCATAGCCATGTGGCGATACCGGCAGTAATCGTAGCGTGTCCAGAGACAAAACCATGTTGCCCTCCATGGTAACCATTGACATAATGGAGAAGGTTGCTAATGGCAGGATTATGAGAAGGACGAAGTCGTCCTACAAGGGGTTTTATTATTCCAGAGGAAGTCCGGTCAAGCAAAAAAATCAAGGCTACGATTCCAACGATATATAATAGACTTTGTGTTGTAGTACCCTTCTGATTACGAAGAAGTGAATAAATAGTAGCGAGGATCAGCGGAATCCATATTAGTTTATTTGAATAATCATACCAGAACTGATCAGTAAAGTGTGAACCTGTGAAATTAAGGGCCAGCATAGCTTTTTGGTCCATAGCACTTAGTGTAGGCAATATATGATTTGTTGCAATGTTATATATGATGATCAAATAGCTATAATCCATCTTTTT
>DMYZ01000245.1 GCA_003483565.1 Prevotella sp. | reverse complement strand
TTAGAGTATACGGTTTTTCTAGTGGATCTAATTCTGGCGGCGGGATTGCTCTTGGTGGCACAGCGTCTCCAGGTGCTTATATATTCCGGGAAATTGTTTCTGGATGGGAATGTTTTAACGATCTTGGATTAGATAGTCTGTCCAAGCAATGGGAAACAGGAGATATCTTAACCCGCTTCGGCGGAATCAGAAGTTTTTTCTCTAAAAATCCCATGCGTTTATGGTCTTACTATCGCTCTCACGTAGTAGCATCTGTTGATGATGAAAGCGGCTTGGTCAAGCTTAATGTTGATAGTTATGATCCCAATTTTTCATATGATATAGATCAAAAAGTTGTTAGGTTTGCACGGGAGCGTCTTTTAGATGCGGGCATGCTTGCTTATCAAGCTGAGAGAGCAAAAATGCAGTCACAACTAGATATTGATAAAAACAATCTCGCCAATGATCTTAATCTAATGGCGACTTTTCAGAAGGAACATGGAATCGCCGATTATGATGCTGTATATAATCACACTCTTGAGCTACTGAATCATTACCAAGAAACGCGTGTTAATCTTGATAGTAGAGCTTCTGCTGCCCAGTTTTTTGCACAGCGATCGCAAGAACTAGCAATGCTAAAAGCTCAATTAAACACGATAACTGGAAATATTGAGCAGCAATCTAAGTCCATCAATAAAAAACTAGCTCCTTTATATCAAGAATTTTCCGTGAAAAGACAAAATATCCTAGAGGATGTTAATGTTATTCAAATGGACAATCAAAATATTCAGGATATTGAACAACTGGCATATAGAAGCTCATATCATGTAGATATTGTTGAATCACCTATGAAACCGACAAATCCAACAATGCCATATGCCTTATATTGGTCAGTGCTCACTCTGGTTGTGAGTTTTCTTCTGTATGTAATCGTTAAATAATTCATTGTTTATAGAGAGATCTTCTATGAAAATTTCAAAATTATCGCCTTTTCTGGCTTCTAGTTTGCTTTTGTTGACTACAGGATGTGCATTCATGCCTTCTACAGGGCCGCATGCCTCATTCATCCTCGACTCAAAAACAAATTCAATACCTGTTGTGCAGGTCAATGAAGCACTAGCAAATCAGCTGTGGCAAGATGAAGTCAAGAAGCAAACTGATCATCTGGATGGCGTGTTAAATTCTTTGAGTCAGGCCAGCGCTACACAACTTAAAGTAGCAACGGGCGATGTTATAAATCTTACATTGTGGGTTGCTGCCGGACAATCCGATGTTGTTCTGGGAAATGTTCCGCAACCTCGAGATATGGGTCATTACACCGTATCTATGAATGGTACGGTTAATCTTCCATATGTTGGGTCTGTATTCATCAGAGGGATGAGCTTAACATCAGCGGAGACACTTATTGCGGAACGATACGGCAATACTCAGTTATTTCCGCAACCGGAAGCTTCAGTACAAATCGTTGAAAATAAAGCACAAAATATTGTTGTGATGGGGGCTGTTAATGCTCCAACTGTTTTAAACTGGTCTGAAGGGGGGATGGATGTCAGCGAAGCCATAGCCCGCGCTGGTGGCTTCCGAGTTTTTGATCCTTCACGGCAGGGCAGCGATCTCTCTGTTAACAATATTGTATTGATCCGCCAAGGAGAGAGCTTTGATCTACCGCTAAAAGCGGCACTCTCGCACCAAGTTCCTTTACGATCTGGCGATCGGCTGGTCTTACAACATACTCCTGTTGTACGCGCCCTTTGCCTCGGTGCAGGCTGGAAATCTCCCACAACAGTACCTTTTGACGAGTTACCAACATTAGCTGAAGTTATGGCTGGTGCCGGCGATATGAGCTTGAGTGCCGCCCAAGGAAGGGCCATTTTTGTATTTAAGCGTGATAAAAGAACGATTTATCGGATTAATTTTGATAAATCTGAAGGAATGCATGCTGCTCAAACATTTCCAATCAACAATGGAGATATGGTTTATATCCCGCCTGCACGCAGCGTTACACTTCAACAGATTGTTAATATCATTATGAGCGTGGGATATCCTGCTGCTATGGGTGCTGCAATCAAATAAATCTTTTCTAAAATCTATCGGATTCAATGAGGGGGTTAAATGTCTGATACGGATGTTAATTTTGATCTTCTAAAAATTTTCTTCGAAGAAGCAGAAATCCCCCCTCCAGAAGACGAATGTTTTGGTAAATCGTGGGAAAATATTAGGGAATATTGCCTTCAATATTTGGATAATAAAATATGGAATCCAAATATTGAAAAGGCACTTTCTATGGAAGTGATCGGTAAAAATGAGTGTTGGAAGAAACTCATCGCAGAATACATCCTCTATTGAAGAGAGGAAAAAAACGCTACTTTCTGAAAGAAAGAAGCGGGGTTGGGTTCTTTTTGTCTTCGCAATAATCCAATTCTCGGTTCTTTTTTGCCTGACGTCCATACAAATGTACATCAACGGTGTTAGCCCGTATATATTTGTACCTCTTTGTGGGTTAGCTGCTTTAGTCACTTCTCTGGGTGGCTCTATGTTTTTACTGTTTGTTTTTGGCGCATATGCCGCGCTAACGCCTGTTCAGAGAGATAAACTTAATCCCATCAATCACGCTCTTCCTCTAAAAGACGATACACACGTCGCGATCTTGATGCCCATTTATCACGAAGATCCTGCCCGCGTTGCTGGTGGCCTAATGGCCATGATGGAAGAATTAGCAACCCATCAAGAAGCCAACCATTTTGACTGGTTTCTTCTTTCTGATAGCAGAGACGAAAATATCATTGTGCAAGAGGAGAGTGTTGTTTTTTTTCTAAGACAGAAATTTCCTAACTTTAAAATCACTTATCGACATAGAATATCGAACACCTTCGCAAAAGTTGGTAATACTTCTGATTTTTATAGAAGATGGGGAAGAAAATATAAATACGTTGTGATGCTTGATGCAGACAGTATTCTGCCGGGTGATTCCGTTGTCTTGCTTGCTAAATGCATGGAAGGGAATGATAATATAGGACTCATACAATCACGATTTTTTGAAGTAACATCCAATACTACATTTGGAATTATAAGTAATTTTAGATTCCTTATAGATAATTACCTTTATACATATTATTATAATTATTTCAATCCCGCTCGGGGATTCTATATGGGTCACAATGCTATTGTTCGTGCGAAAGCATTCATGAAGCATTGTAATTTTCCCGTCTCTTCTCCCTCAGCATTTTTCCCTGGCGGAAAAATGATCTCACACGATTATTATGAAGGCGCCTTATTAATTGGCGCTGGGTATGAAACATGGATTCTTCCACAAATTATATCATTTGACCAACAACTACATAATCTTTCAAATTTTTATATTCGCGAAAGACGTTGGCTTGTCGGGGCACAAGATTGGTTTCGATTTTTTATGTCAAAAAGTCTTAGTTACTTTGGAAAAATAAACATGTTCCAGAGAGCTATTTTTTATTATGCTGCAACATTAGGTTTTTTAACGTTCCTTTTATCTTATTATGGTGCAGCCTATATATTTCAGCATCCTCTGAAAACTAGATTCTTAATGGAAATTTTTAAATATTATTTACAGTCAGGTATGATGAAATACGTTTCGTATACGGGCGCAGTTATACTTTTAGCCTCCACTTCTCAATTATTTATTTATTATACAGTTTTAAAAAAGAAGGGAATGATAAATAAAATGGGGGGATCTATGAAATTTATATTTTCTTATTTTGTTTTTGCATTCCTGCAGTCATGTATTATGCTCATCGCAATGTGCTTAATTAATATTTTTCTTTGGGGATGGTTGAAAAGAAAAAAATTGGTTTGGGCATCACAGGACAGAGATGGCACAACACTTCCATGGGCTGACTGTTTTAAAAATTTTTATCCTATTTCTCTTTTAGGCTTGGCTATTGTTTTCTACGCTCAATCCCGTATTTTTCCTTTTATGCACATACAGCAATTTAAAACATTAGGGATCCGGCTCGGAAATGGGGGAATTTTGGCATTTAAATTCTGGCTCTTATTCCCTGCATTAGTGTTTGTTTTCGCTCCAATATTTGTCAGAATAACAAGTGTAAATGTACATTTTGTAAAGAAGATGAAGTGGCTTAAAACACCATATGATGATGAAGATTTATATCCAGTTGTAAAAAACACCTATAAATATACAGAAGAAATGAGGCATATCATACCGTCGGAAATGTCATTCGAAGATGCTCTCTCTAATCCATGGTTTGCTCTTCGACATATGGCATCTATTTCTTCTAGACCTAAAAAATTCTTATTTTGGAAAGATAAACTGATGGGGAAAAATGTGGAATCCTTAACTCGACTCGAAAAAATGACTATTTTTAGGTGTCGAGAACTTTGGGAAATGTTTTTTATTAAAGAGTACAAAAGAAAAGAATAAACGGTATTTATAATGAAAGTGGAGGGTTCTAAAAACTCTCCCTTGCCGTTCACACCAGAAGCACAGTCCATTAATATTGCTATCAACTAAAACCAGAAAGTGGGGTTTTTCGAACCCTCCAGGTAGTCCTCTACTATGTGAGATAACCCATCAATAGTGTTCGAGTTATTCCCATCAGTCAGACACTTCCCGTTTCCTGTCTGGCTGATGTTCCCTTTCTGACAGAGGATATGCACTTCCTGACCAGCATGGTGGCTTGCTTCTTCAT
>DMYZ01000046.1 GCA_003483565.1 Prevotella sp. | reverse complement strand
CACGGCATTACCGGTCCAAGGTCGTTCCGGGTGCTTATTGCCACTCCGGGGACAGGGTTGCCGATAAGATAAGTACCGTCATCAAGTGCATAGCCACCGTTACATCTATCAGAAGGCGCACATACCGTAGTCTCGGAAGGACCGTAGGTATTATACACCAGAGCCTGAGGAAGCAGACGGGTGACATATTTTTCTCGCAGCACATCACCGCCACTGATCAACAGTCTGAGACAAGCAGGGATCCGTTCCAGCTTATTCATCTCGAGCAGCAAATATGGAAAACCACTCAGTTCCGTTATTCTGTTACTCTCAACATATTCCATCAATGTGGAAACATCAGCCTTCGCCTCCTCCGGAGGAATACAAAGTGCAGCCCCGGAAAGAAGTGTCGTATACATCTCTTCAACGAAAATATCAAATGAGCATACAGAATATTGAAGCATGCGGTCACCCTCTCCGGGATGGAATTCATTCCGAAAAGCATGTACATAATGACATACATTAGAATTACTGACACAAACACCCTTAGGTTCCCCTGACGTGCCTGAAGTATAGAGAACATAAGCCAGTCCTTCTGGTTCAGACTTGTCATCAATATGAATATCAGTGCGGCATTCCTGTCCCTGCTCTATGAGAAGTTTGCGGAATCCATAATTAATATCAGTTGCATATTTCCCATGAGTAATGAGAAAATCGATATCACACTCCTTCATCATATAGCGGATACGCTCAACAGGAAAGGACGGTTCAGCAGGGACATAAGCTGCACCTACCTTGACAGCTGCGAGAATAGAGGCGATCATTTCCACACCATGATCCATAACGATGCCGATAAACTTAGGATGATTACACAGAAACTTAGAAGCGATTATATCAATGAGCCGGTCCAGCTGAGCATAAGTAAGTTGTCGGTTATCATCCATCACAGCCAAAGCATCCGGACGTTCAGTTACTTGTAATTTGAATAATGAATAAATTGTCTCCATAGTTATACAAGCCTATTTTAAAATTCTTATTTCAACAACTTATGTTTTTACAAAGTTAACACAAACAAATGACATTTACAATTTTACAGCCGATTAATTGGAATCTGATGAAAGAATTACATCAGAAATCCAGTGTATTTATATCTTACAGGATATATATTACTGATTGTTGTATGCATTTTACAGTTATTAGTCATAAGTACTTGCTTATTAAAGTAAAAAGAGTATTTTTGCATAAGAGATATTGGGTATAAGTAATAAAGCCGGACTTGTTTTACAAAATATGAAACAGAAGAGCTTTCCCCCAAATCGAATAAATTAAATCAATATGAATACAAATGAAAATAATGTTGCCGGAAAGGTGGTCGTCATCACCGGGGCAAGTAGTGGACTGGGAGCTGCAGCCGCTCGTCATCTTTCCAGTTTAGGAGCTGTCGTTGTCTTAGGCGCACGCCGTAAGGAAAAAATTGACGAGATTGCTGCTGAAATCAATGGAAAGGGAGGACAAGCCCTTGCCGTTAAAACAGATGTGACAGATGTAAATCAGGTAAAGCACCTGGTTGATACCGCCGTCAAGACTTACGGCAAGATTGATGTCTTACTGAACAATGCAGGTCTGATGCCGCTCTCACCACTCGAATATCTGAAAATTGACGACTGGAACCGCTGTATCGATGTAAATATCAAAGGCGTACTTTACGGAATAGCAGCAACCCTGCCTTATATGAAGAAACAGAAGTCAGGACAGATCATCAGCGTCTCTTCAGTAGCCGGGCATACCATCACTCCTGGCGGAGCTGTATATTCTGCCACAAAGTATTCTGTAAGAGTGATTTCTGAAGCATTGAGACAAGAAGTAAAACCTTATAACATCCGCACAGCAGTTATTTCTCCCGGAGCCGTCAACACAGATCTTCCCGGCAGTGTAACGGCACCGGATGTAGCAGAGGGCATCCGCCAGTATTATGCCAAGAACGCTATTCCTGCGGATTCTTTTGCTCGCGCCGTTGCTTTTGTCATCAGCCAGCCGGAAGATATTGATGTAAATGAAGTCTTGTTCAGACCGACCGTGCAGCAATTATAAAATTCATTTTAGAAGCCAAAAATGCAAAAGGCTTAACCCTTTTACATTCTCATAGAATCAATCTCACCTGAAAGACATGATTTTTGTCATCTCTTTCAGATGAGGAATTTAAAATTTCAGACAAGGTATACGATAAATATCCCCATACCAGCATACTTCCCAGATTCTATAGCATTGATAATTTGTCGGTTTTATTATAATATTTATATAATCTATTGATACATAGACTATTTTAATAAAAACTGTCAATATAAACACGCTTAATGATATAGGGGAATATTATAAAATCACTCTTCCTCCGTTCCAAATTTCTACTCCATGTGATTTTTGTCATTAGAATATTTTTCAATCTCCTTATAATTTCCTTTTCTTTGGTAGAAAGCAACTTCTTACTAGCCGGATTTATTTTAACTAATTTTGTTTTTCCGTTTATATCCGCTCTACAATAAACAGTCACAATTAAGGTGTCATTATAATTTAACTTTTTAATTGTCTCAGCCATATTCTTATGAAGAGCTCTGAACAGGCTATCTCTCCCTTGAGCAAATTCATCACCAAGTTCTTTTGGAAAAAATCTATCATCATTTTTAACCTCAGGATAAATCGCCATCAACCGGTCAATCCTATTAATAACATCTTTATTATTCTTATAAAATAAATTCTGGGAAAACACATAATTATTATCCATACAATAGACTCTGTTCACTTTCCCGGATTTAGTAAAGTATAATTTACAACCCACCTGAAAATTCTTGTCTCTACATTTCTGTAATTTATGCAATTGACCAGACAAACTATCAATTTCCACTGGCGATGTGATTATATATTCATTATAAGAAATCTCAGCATGCTCAAAACTTAAACATGTAGCACCACAGGGAGAGTCCGGATTCCATGAAAAAAAACGTATAATCAGCGAATCCTCATCTGCAGCATTAGTGTGTAAACAAAATAGCAATAAAAACAACAATTCTATTTTTCTCATTTTCTTTCAATATTAAAATTCTAATGATATGATATTCGATTTTTAGGGAAGACAACAATAGGTGTTCAGACCATGCATCATATCCAGCTCCTTTTCGTTATATTTGTACTTCAGGAAACTGACATCGGATTGACTATTACTGAACGGCGTGCCAAAAGGATAATAATCATTTGTCTGATGGATCAAACCTTCTGTATCTACCACTTCACGGATATTTCCTAAATGATCCTTATTGAAATAATAGAACACTAAAACATTGATCTTGCGACTGGCTGACATAGCTAACAACCAGTGTTGCAACAGTTTTCTGTATTCGTCATCACTCATATCCTTAGTCTTTATCGGTTTCATTAGATATTTACCACTGGAATAGCTTGC
>DMYZ01000035.1:5750-19315 GCA_003483565.1 Prevotella sp. | reverse complement strand
TAAAACGGCATATTACTTCTATTCGTACTCATGTTTCCGAACTGGCAAGAAAACAATATAGCAATTATATTACAGATGGACATCAAAAGCTGGATTTTGTATTTATGTATGTTTTCAGTGAAAGTGCCCTGCACCTAGCATTAACGAATGATCCAAGTTTATGGAAATGGGCCTATGACCAAGGCGTAATCATCTCTGGAAGTCAAAATCTATATATGATGCTGCGAGTATTGGAAATGACATGGAAGCAAGTAAGACAAGTTGAAAACCAACAACGTATCATGAATGCTGCCAATCTTATTATTGACCGTGTACAAAGCTTTTATGAGCGTTTAAAGAATGTAGAAATATTATTTAACAAAACCAGCGAAGCTTTTGACAAATTGAATACTCTGGCTAATAATGGAGGACCAAGTATTGAAACTGCTGCCAGCAAACTCCTTAAATATGGAGCTCAAGAGAATCCTAAAAGAAAATACAAACTGCAATCCTCCAAGGACTCAGCAACAGCAGAAAATTTTATCGATAATGAAAAAGACAAAGATGAAACTGAATTTTAATTTCCCCCGATAAACACTTCTGTCAAAGAACAAAAACGAATCTACCTTTGACCTACATCAAGAACTTCGCTTTTTCTTTTCTTTTTTACTTCAAAAATTAGTTTGTGTGCGAACACAATTGTATATTTGCACTTGAAAAGATTTAGAGGATAAATAAAAAAGACCGATAATATGGTCTGAGAATTAAAAGAAAGGATAACAAAATGAGTATGGCAGGATTTATGATTATGGCTATCGCTATTAGCGCAGCCGTTACTGCAGGCGCAATCTTATTTGGAATAAAAATGAGTAACAAATAAGATCCCTGCTTTTTGTAAGAATAAATTAGTAGAGAATTTATAATATTAAAAATGCCAGATCGTCACATCAAACTGACGATTTGGCATTTATCATTTTCTAAAACTATTTGGCTTATTTGTTGTTTATCTACTGATAGAAAACAACAAAAAGAAAGGAGACCAAATATGACATTTGATAAATTTACAATTAAAGCACAAGAGGCTATCCAAGAGGCTGTAAACTCAGCTCAACAAGCCCATGAACAGGCCATTGAACCTGTACACCTCCTTCATGGCATTCTTGTCAAGGGAAAAGATATTAGCAATTTTATCTTCGAAAAACTTAGTATTAATGCTGCCGGTGTTGAAGGGGCCATCGAACAGGAAATACAACATCTTACAAAAGTAGAAGGTGGACAGCCTTACTTTAGCAACGACTCTAATAATGTACTGCAAAAAGCACAGGAAACAGCTCAAAAACTTGGCGACGAGTTCGTCAGCATCGAACCAATGCTACTAGCACTACTCACAACCAGTTCTTCAGCTTCACGCATCCTGAAAGATGCCGGATGCACTGAAAAAGAAATGCAAGCCGCCATCAATGAACTGCGCCAAGGACAGAAAGTACAGAGCCAGAGTGGTGATGAAAATTATCAGGCTCTTTCTAAATATGCAAAGAATCTTGTCGAAGAAGCTCGTGCGGGTAAACTTGATCCTGTTATTGGCCGTGACGAAGAAATTCGAAGAGTACTTCAGATATTAAGCCGGAGAACGAAAAACAATCCTATTCTCATTGGAGAACCAGGTACCGGAAAAACTGCTATTGTTGAAGGTCTCGCTGAACGGATCGTTCGTGGTGATGTCCCAGAAAACTTAAAGAACAAACAGCTCTACTCTCTTGATATAGGAGCCCTCATAGCAGGTGCAAAATATAAAGGCGAATTTGAGGAAAGACTAAAAGGTGTTATCAAAGAGGTAACAAATGCTGATGGAGAGATTATTCTCTTTATTGATGAAATTCATACTTTAGTCGGAGCAGGCGGCGGAGAAGGAGCGATGGATGCTGCTAATATTCTTAAACCTGCACTCGCTCGTGGAGAGCTCAGAGCAATCGGTGCTACGACTCTCAATGAGTATCAGAAATACTTCGAAAAAGACAAAGCACTGGAAAGACGATTCCAGACTGTCCTCGTTGACGAACCTACTGAAGATGACGCCATCAGCATCCTTCGCGGACTAAAGGAACGTTATGAAAATCACCATAAGGTACGTATTCAAGATAATGCATGTATTGCAGCCGTTAAACTCTCTGAGCGATATATCAGTGATCGTTTCCTGCCGGACAAGGCCATTGACCTCATGGATGAAGCAGCAGCCAAGCTACGTATGGAACGGGATTCTGTGCCTGAAGAACTTGATGAACTCGACCGCAAACTAAAACAGCTAGAGATTGAGTATGAAGCTATCAAACGGGAAAACGATCAGGATAAAATTCAGCATCTCAACAAAGAAATAGCTGAATTAAAAGATAAAGATAAAGATTTCCGTGCTAAATGGGAAGGTGAAAAAGCTCTGGTCAACAAAATCCAGCAAAACAAACAGAAAATAGAAGACCTGAAATTTGAAGCAGAAAAAGCTGAACGTGAAGGTAATTACGAACGTGTTGCAGAGATAAGATACTCAAAACTGCAAAAATTACAGGAAGACATCAATAATATCCAATTACAGCTCAAAGCCACCCAAGGTGGTGAAGCGATGGTCCGCGAGGAAGTAACAGCCGATGATATTGCAGAAGTGGTAAGCCGTTGGACAGGAATACCTGTAACCCGTATGCTTCAAGGTGAACGAGAAAAACTCCTCCATATGGAAGAAGAACTCCACAAACGTGTCATCGGTCAGAATGAAGCTATCAAAGCTGTCAGCGATGCTGTGCGACGTAGTCGTGCAGGGCTTCAAGATCCTAAACGTCCTATAGCATCCTTTATTTTTATCGGTACCACGGGGGTTGGCAAGACCGAACTGGCAAAAGCTTTGGCAGACTATCTCTTTAATGATGACAATATGATGACCCGTATTGATATGAGTGAATATCAGGAAAAGTTCAGTGTATCCCGTTTGGTCGGAGCTCCTCCTGGATATGTCGGATATGAAGAAGGTGGGCAACTTACCGAAGCCGTAAGGCGCAAACCTTATAGTGTAGTGCTCTTTGATGAAATAGAAAAGGCCCACCCTGACGTTTTCAACATTTTGCTGCAAGTGCTCGATGACGGACGGTTAACTGACAATAAGGGGCGTACCGTTAACTTTAAGAACACTATTATCATTATGACCAGCAATTTGGGAAGTGATTTGATCCGAGAGAAAATGGAAGAAACCCATGGAGTACTTAGTCATAATGAACAGCAACAACTTAACAACGAGATCATAGAGCTTCTTAAGAAAACCATTCGTCCGGAATTTCTTAACCGTATTGACGACACGATCATGTTTATGCCGTTGACAAAGAAAGAAATTGCAGAAGTAGTTCGCCTCCAGATGAATGAAGTAGCCAAAATGCTGAAACAGCAAGGTTTCGCATTAAGTATAACAAATGGAGCCATCGACTTTTTAGCTGATGTCGGTTACGATCCGGAATTTGGTGCACGCCCTGTAAAAAGAGCTATTCAGAACTATGTCCTGAATGACTTGAGCAAGAAGATCCTTGCAGAAGAAGTGTTACGGGATAAACCCATTGTCATTGACGCCAACAGTACGGGATTGCAATTCAGTAACTAAGTTAAAAGTATTATTGGAAAGACTCTGCTAATAAAAGCAGAGTCTTTCTTTTTATTTCAGAATAATGCCTCCCATAGGTTGCAAAGTCACTGTAACCTTGCCATTCCGGGCAACTTTAAAACGTTTTAGCTCTGCATCAGGCACCAATTGGCCTTTTGTCCGTTCCTTATCACAGTACAACAGAACATTCTTACCGGCAAATTCAGGAATAGAAAGTTGAACTTTCATAGCTTTATCAGTTCCATTAATACCTGCAACAATCCATTTCTCTCCATATCGACGAGCTACACAAAAATAACGCGTAGGATAACCTGCCAGAAATCTAGTCTCATCCCATGATGTAGGAATATCTTTCAGAAAATCTTTTTCAAATTCTGGTATTGTATCCATAGACTCAGGAGTAACTTCTACACAATTCACGCTACACTGATTCGTAACAGCTGTAGCTAATTCAAAGATATCACTGGTATAACGAGGATGCCGGCTCTTGTTATCTTTACTCATATAACGATTCATGATAACACCGCCCCAGTCAAAAGATCCAATAGCATTACGGCTGAAAGGATACATTGTCATTTCAAAACCTTCTTTTTTTGCATGGTGTTCTGTAAAATATACATTTTCACTGGCAAGTGCAGCTTCACTAGCCACATAATTAGGATACATCCGTTCCCAACCACGAGGAATCGTCGTTCCATGGAAAATGACAGAGAGTCCATAATCATTTGCATCACTGAGAATATCCTCATAAAGTTTCATTGTCTCCTGCTTGTCTCCACCGAAGAAATCCACTTTAATTCCCTTTACACCAATTTTTTGCATCCATGCCATCTCTTTTTTACGAGCTATACTATTGTCCATTATATCTCGAGGTGTCTGAGGAGCATTATTTGCTGCACCATTACTATTATACCAAAGCATTAAGTGTACGCCCTTACTTTGGGCATAACCAGAAAGCTCTTCCATGCGTTTACGACCGATATTCTCATCCCATCCTCCATCAACGAGAACATATTCATATCCCATCTTATTAGCGAGGTCAATAAACTTCACCTGATCATCATAATTAATAGAATTATCCTGCCAAATAAGCCAGCTCCAAGTATAACGGCCTGGGTTGAAATCAAACTTTCGATTATAAAAAGGTTTAACAACATCAAAAGGTATTGTTGTCTCAACAATTGGTTTCAAAGTGTTCCCCACAGTAATCGTTCGCCATGGTGTCTCACCCGGAAGAGAAAAGGAAGCAAAAGCACTACCCACACCATTATTTTCACCTTCCTGTGGAAAGGCTATAGAATATCCCTTATCAGCTGACCAATCACTTAACCTAGAAGCACAATACCTGCTATCTACACCGGTTTCGCTCACAAGGACCCATCCATCATTACCAACACGGAAAAGACAAGGAAAAGTATAGCCTACACCAAACTGCGACTTAGTAGTAAGAGGGGCATCTGCTGTATATTCTTCTTCATACGAAGGCTTGCTGTTCTCCCATCCTGTCATTGGAGTAATCTGAGGACAAAGAAATGAGGTAGACTTAGAGGGTAAATTAAAACTGCTCTCTTCACTGAATACCTTCACCATCTTTATATCACCTTTATTCTCACGTGGAATCAGATAACGATATGCTATATTGTTATCTGACACCTGAAAGACAATGGAAAATTCATTGTTTTTCTGAGTAGTATAAACCAATACAATCTGATGAGCAGCATAATGAATTCTAGAAAATTTAGTACGGTCCATTGTATAAGATTCATCAATAGAAGCCGTATCTACTTTTTGTAATTTCAAATTGCTGGTAAAATCATCAATGTCGGTATGAAGACCGAGTGCTGATTTTTCCAACATCACCTTGCCATCACAGGCCACCTGATACCTTACGATACCTCCATCATCACAAAGTGTAACCACAGTCTTTCCATCAGGTGATTTCACAACATGCGTAGCAGCCGTGCACGCAAACGATGATAGCAAAAAAAGACAAGAAACAAAAATCTTTTGCATTTTTAGATACTTTATTTATTATTTAAATAAATAGATTGATATTAGTTTCACAAAGATACAAAATAAAAACGTCCCGACATCACGTCGAGACGAATTTCTTTCATTTTGAATGTTTCAGCAGTTTGTGTTTTATGTAGTTATGATCTTTTTTTTGAAAATCAGCTATAATATAACTTATGGCAAAGATACAACTTTAATTGATTTAAATCAAAGAGAGCACAGCATTTCATCATATTTTTCACGTAAACGTTTGCGACAATAAAAGATAAGAATACCTCAAACAAGATATTATTTACACCCAACTGCGATGAATCGACCAAAATCAAAGAAATGAAAAGGAAGAACAAGATTACAAACTTTACTTGATAATTCTCTTTTTTATCGAAAGAAAATTGTAAATTTGCATGTATTATAAGTAGATATCTAAATGAAAGAATTTGTTATATCAGAAGCTAAAGCCGAAACGGCCATCCTCATAGGTCTAATCACACCTGACCAAGATGAAGCCAAGACTAAAGAGTATCTTGATGAACTCGAGTTTCTGGCTGATACTGCCGGTGCCATTACTGTAAAACGTTTCACCCAAAAGGTAGGGGCTCCTAATCAGACTTCATACGTAGGCAAAGGCAAACTGGAGGAAATAAAGCAGTACATCAAAGACGAAGAAAACAACGAGCGAGAGATCGGCATGGTTATCTTCGATGATGAACTTTCAGCACGACAAATCAAAAATATAGAAACAGAACTGGAAGTAAAAATCCTCGACCGGACATCGCTGATCCTTGACATCTTTGCAATGCGTGCTCAAACGGCTAATGCGAAGACCCAGGTAGAACTGGCGCAATATCGGTATATGCTTCCTCGTCTGCAACGGCTATGGACCCATTTGGAACGTCAGGGAGGAGGATCAGGCTCGGGAGGAGGTAAAGGTTCTGTTGGATTGCGTGGCCCTGGTGAAACTCAGCTGGAAATGGACCGTCGTATTATTCTAAATCGAATGAGCCTACTGAAGAAACGACTTGAAGAAATTGATAAGCAGAAATCAACTCAACGCAAAAACCGAGGACGACTAATTCGTGTAGCTCTTGTCGGTTATACTAATGTGGGAAAATCTACTATTATGAACCTTCTTGCCAAGAGTGATATTTTTGCAGAAGACAAGCTCTTTGCTACTCTTGACACCACCGTGCGTAAAGTTGTCATCAATAATTTGCCATTTCTCCTTGCTGATACTGTAGGATTCATACGTAAGTTACCCACAGATCTGGTTGACTCTTTTAAGAGTACCCTTGACGAAGTGCGCGAAGCTGACCTTTTACTACACATTGTGGACATCTCACATCCTGACTTTGAGGAACAAATACAAGTCGTTGAACAAACCCTTAAAGAATTAGGATGCACAGACAAACCAAGCATGATTATTTTTAATAAAATAGATAACTATCACTGGATAGAAAAAGACCCAGACGATCTTACCCCTGAGAATAAAGAAAATATCACTCTTGAAGAGCTCAAGAAAACATGGATGTCTAATCTTAATGCCAATTGCATGTTCATCTCGGCCAGGAACAAAAAGAATATAGAAGAGTTTAAAGATGTACTTTATAAAAAAGTGCGCGAACTCCATGTACAGAAATATCCTTATAACGACTTTCTTTACCCTGAAATTGATTAACCTTTTTTACAGTAATACGAGCTATGGATGATTACAGATCGCTAACGGAAGAAGAAATCCAAACCCTCGAAAGACAGGGCTGTACGGCAGAAGACTGGACTGCGATTAACGTGGACGAGGATTTCTCTCCAAAATATTTGAGAGAAGTTGATTTCTCTGGAGAAGTTAACTTAGGTGTCTTCAACAAAAATATCACACTTGAAGACGGTTATATCCGCCACAGTGGCATTCGCAGGGCTGTATTAAGGAATGTCACCATAGGTGATAACTGTATCATTGAAAATATTGGCAGCTATATCTACAACTATCATATCGGTGAAGACTGTATACTAATGAATGTTGGGAGGATTTCCACAACAGGGGATGCTACTTTCGGCAGAGGCAATACAATCTCTGTTATGAACGAGTCTGGTGATGGAAACATTATCCTTTTTGAAGGACTTACCTCTAATATTGCAGACCTGATGGTGCAAAACATCTCTGATAAAGAATTTCGTGCTGCCATCCGCAAACTTATCAAGGATGCCATTGATGATACTACCCCGGAACAGGGAGAAATAGGATATGGAGTAAAGATCATCAACACTCGAGACATCACCAATGCCATTATCATGGATAACTGCGAAATTATCGGAGCCTCCCATATCAGCGAATGTACATTGTATACCTATTCGAACGACACTGATTCCGGCATATACATCGGCAATGACGTCATCATTGAAAACAGTATTGCTATTGCCAATGCTTCTATCCTTGATGGTGCAAAAATCGATAACTGTTTTATTGGTGAATCATGCCATATCGGTAAAGGGGCTTCTGCAGAAAATTCCATATTCTTTGCCAACAGCTATTTTGACAATGGAGAAAGTTGCGCTTCCTTCTGCGGTCCTTTCACAGTCAGCCACCATAAAAGCACCTTACTTATCGGCGGCAAATATTCTTTTTTTAATGCCGGTAGTAACACCAATTTTAGTAACCATGCTTATAAAATGGGACCAATACACTGGGGTGTTATGGAACGAGGGGGCAAGACAGCAAGCGGTAGTCACATACTCTGGCCTGCGACTATTGGAAGTTATTCCATGTGCATGGGAAAGATTCAAAGTCATCCAGTGACCGTAAACTTACCTTTCAGCTATATATTCGGGCTCAGTGATGGAACTTACATCGCACCAGGACGAAACATTACGACTGTAGGAACCTATCGCGATGTGAACAAATGGGCTAAACGAGATATGCGCGTAGCTAGCGGGAAAAAGAGCATTATAAACTTCGAATGGCTCAACCCGATAACAATACAAGAATGTATCCGAGGAAAACAAATTCTTGAAACTCTCAAGAACGAACAAGGAGACTTGATGGCAAGTTATTTTTTCTGCGGCTGCAATATCCGCAACCAGTCATTGGTAAAAGGCATCAAATTTTATAATACAGCCATTCGTCTTTTTCTCGGAAAGACTTTAGAGGAACATCCAGAGGGTGAGTTGCCAACAACCAGCATAGGAAGTGGAGAATGGCATGATCTGTCTGGATTACTTTTACCAGAAGAACGGGAACAGCAACTTGTTGATGACATTAAGGATGCCAATATTATCAGCTATACTGACCTCATAGAAGAACTTAAAGATATTCATAGCCACTATGAAGATTATAAATGGGCTTGGACTTATCGCACCATTCTTAATTACTATCAATTAGAAAATCTCGTCAAAGAAGATATAGAAAAGATAAAACAAGATTACAGCGAAGCCAAAGTTGAATGGCTGAAAGCCATAAAATATGATGCAGAAAAGGAATACCAAATGGGGGACGTTTCCAATGAAACCCTCAATGACTTCCTGGAGCAAATATAACAATAAACACAAAAGTCAATGGAAATGAAAAAGAAATTGATGCTGGTATCTGCCTTCCTGATTGCAGGAATTATCTCCGGACATGCTACAGATGGCAACTACATTACTGTAAAGGGAGACCCGATGCAAACACGTATCTACACCTTAGACAACGGCCTGAAAGTGTATCTTAGCGTAAATAAGAAAAAGCCTCGTATCCAAACTTATATTGCTGTAAATACGGGGTCTAGGAACGATCCACATAAAACGACCGGTCTTGCTCACTATTTGGAACATCTGATGTTTAAGGGAACAACTCACTTTGGAACCAGCAATCTCGAAGCAGAACGTCCACTCCTCGATTCCATTGAGAGCCGGTTTGAACAATATCGTTATATCGTTAATCCTCAGCAGCGTAAGCAATGGTATCACCAGATCGACTCTATCTCTCAATTAGCAGCCAAATACAATATTCCCAACGAATATGATAAGATGATGGCCTCTATCGGAAGCGAAGGTTCCAATGCCTATACCAGTAATGACCAGACCTGCTATCAGGAGAATATTCCTTCAAATGAAATTGATACTTGGGCAAAGATTCAAGCTGACCGTTTCCAGAACATGGTCATACGCGGTTTTCATACTGAACTTGAAGCCGTCTATGAAGAATTCAATATCGGTCTTGCCAATGATGGTGAAAAGGAATGGGTAGCCCTTTATAAAAAACTTTATCCTAATCACCCCTATGGGACACAGACCACAATCGGCACACAAGAACATCTGAAAAATCCAAGTATTACTAATATCAAGAAATATTTTCATAAATACTATGTTCCTAATAACATTGCTATTGTCATGGCGGGTGATTTTGATCCAGACAAGACTATCGATATTATCAAAAAATATTTCGGTGACTGGAAGCCGTCAGCTCATATAGACCGACCGGAATATGCCCCTGTGCCAACTCTTAGAACTCATGAAGATACTACTGTTGTGGGGCAAGAGGCTGAAAACATTATGCTGGGATGGAAGTTCGGAAAAGCTTCCAGTCTGCAGGCCGATACTCTTGACGTAGTCAATTCTATTTTAAACAACGGGAAAGCAGGCCTTTTGGATACAGACCTGGACCAGCCTATGAGAGTCCAGGGGACAGGTTCTTTTATTGACGGACTCCATGACTACTCTACACTCATTATAGAAGGTATGCCAAAAACAGGACAAAATCTTGAAGAAGTAAAAAGCCTTATCCTAAATGAAATAGCCAAACTTAAGAAAGGAGAATTTGACAATAATCTCCTTCAGGCTGTCGTAGCGAACAAGAAACGCCAGTATCAAGAGAACCTCAGCCAGAACAGCAACCGCGTTGAACAGATGAAGGATGCGTTCATTGATGGAGAAAGCTGGGAACAAGTTGTTCATCGCCTTTCCCGCGAAGAAAAGATGACCAAACAGCAAATCATCAACTTTGCAAACAAATATCTTGATGATAACTATGTCTGCGTATACAAACGCCAGGGCAATGATACTACCATTCATAAGATTGACAAACCTAGTATTACCCCTATCCCTACCAATAATGATAAGCAAAGCGATTTCTTAAAAGAAGTTGTCAATACTAAAGTTACTCCTATCCAACCTAAGTTTATTAATTTCAAAACCGACTTGACAAAGATCGATCTCAACAGACACACCCATATTCTCTATAAGCAGAATACTGACAACGATCTCTTTCAATTGGATTTTGACTTTCCTATAGGAAATGAAGATAACAAAAAATTAGAGGTAGCCAGTAGTTTACTGAACTATGCGGGACTAAAAAACATGGACGCAACCGCTATTAAGAAAGAATTCTATAACTTGGCCTGCGATTTTAATGTTAACACCAGTATTAAGCATACCCGGTTCAGCCTTTCTGGCCTCAACGAAAATATGCCTAAAGCCTTACGACTTTTCCTTGAATTGATTAACAACGGAAAAATCAGCAAGGATGATTACGAGAAAGTAGTTAGTTTGATTCTTAAGAACCGTGATGACAATAAAAAGAATCAAAGAGAGAATTTCTACGCCCTGGAGGAATATGGTGAATATGGAGCCTTCAATCCCCATCGTAATATTATGAGCAAAGAAGAACTCCAAAATGCCAACGGCAATCAACTGCTCGCAGAACTTCATAACCTCCGCCAGCAATGTCCGATGACTGTAATGTATTTTGGTCCGTCAAAAGAAAAGGAAATTATCAGTTTGGTTAATAAAGATTATAAGGCTAAAAACTTCACTGCAACAGACAATCTCTCCGGCAAGAAATATACTTTAGGAACAACATCCGACAACGAAGTACTCATAGCACCTTACGATGCCAAAAACATCTATATGATACAGTTTCACAACGAAAACCGAGACTGGTCACCAGCCAATGCGCCTGTTAATGCTCTCTTCAATGAATACTTCGGCGGAGGTATGAATACTGTTGTCTTCCAAGAATTACGTGAGGCACGAGGACTGGCCTACTCTGCCGGTGCCAGCTACCATTCACCATCCTATAAGGGCGAAAAGGAATCCTTCCATACTTTCATTATTACCCAAAATGACAAGATGATGGATTGTATCAATGAATTTAATAAACTCCTCAACAACATGCCAGCCCGACAGACCAGTTTTGATCTTGCAGAACAAAATTTACAAAAATCGCTTGCAACAAATCGAACTACAGATTTTGATATTCTTGATGCCTACATGAAAGCACAAGATCGTGGAATAGACTATGACATCAATAAAAAAATTTATGAAGATATACCAAGTCTGAAACTAAAGGACCTTGTCAACTTTGCCAAAAACCGCATTGCAAACAAGCCTTACAAATACATCATACTCGGTGATGAAAAGAGCTTGGACATGAAGAGTCTGGAGAAAATAGCTCCTATAAAACGACTTACCTCTGAGGATATTTTCGGATATTAATAATAAAACAACTTATATATAAAAACATTATGGCAAAAACACCAGATTTCAAGTACGCCCCTATGTTCCAATTAGGCAAGGACGATACAGAATACAGACTTCTATCTAAAGAAGGGGTTTCTGTTAGTGAATTTGAAGGAAAAGAAATTTTAAAGGTAAGCCCGGAAGCTCTTACCTTGCTGTCACAGCAAGCATTCCACGATGCAGAATTTATGCTGCGCAGAAAGCATAACGAACAGGTTGCTGCCATATTAAGCGACCCGGAGGCCAGCGATAATGATAAATATGTTGCTCTGACCCTACTCCGTAATGCAGAGACTTCGGCAAAGGGAGTACTGCCCTTCTGCCAGGATACCGGTACCGCTATTATCCATGGAGAAAAAGGGCAACAGGTATGGACAGGATTTGATGATGCAGAAGCTCTGAGTAAAGGTGTATACAATACTTTCACTAATGATAACTTGCGTTACTCCCAGAATGCACCTCTGACAATGTACGATGAAGTTAATACAAGATGTAATCTTCCCGCCCAAGTAGATATAGAGGCCAGTGAGGGTGCAGAATATCATTTCATCATGGTTGCAAAAGGTGGAGGATCAGCCAACAAAACCTATTTCTATCCGATGACAAAAGCTACGATCCAGAATGAAAGCACCTTACTTCCATTCCTCGTTGAGAAAATGAAAAGTCTGGGTACAGCAGCTTGTCCGCCTTACCATATCTGTTTCGTCATCGGTGGCACCTCTGCAGAAAAGAACTTGCTGACAGTCAAGCTTGGCAGCATTAAGTATTATGATACTCTACCGACATCAGGAGATGAAACCGGCCGCGCTTTCCGTGATCTTGACCTTGAAGCAAAGTTACTGGAAGAGGCCCACAAGATAGGATTTGGTGCTCAGTTTGGTGGCAAAGCCTTTGCCAATGACGTTCGTATTATTCGTCTTCCGCGTCATGGGGCATCCTGCCCTATCGGTCTTGGAGTATCTTGCTCTGCTGACCGTAATATTAAAGGCAAGATCAATAAGGATGGTATTTGGCTGGAAAAGATGGATACTAATCCTGCCTCTCTTATCCCTGCAGCAATACAGAAGCCAGGCGAAGCTGGTGGTATAGCGATCAATCTTGACGAAGGTATTGACAAGGCTCGTGCCATTCTCACCAAATATCCAGTATCAACCCGTGTATCTCTTACAGGAACCATTATTGTTGCACGTGACATTGCACACGCCAAACTGAAGGCTCGCCTTGATGCAGGTGAAGATCTTCCGGAATACTTCAAGAATCATCCTGTACTCTATGCTGGTCCAGCCAAGACACCGGAAGGTTATCCTTGTGGAAGTATGGGGCCGACAACCTCTAACCGTATGGATCCATACGTTGATGAATTCCAGGATCACGGAGGTTCAATGATCATGATTGGTAAAGGCAACCGTACACAAGTTGTTACCGATGCCTGTAAGAAACATGGCGGTTT